>DATGWU010000380.1:0-5201 GCA_035299345.1 Rhizobium sp. | reverse complement strand
GAGGACCATATCGCTCCGGCCAAGTCCGTCTTCGTCGGCAGCAGTCTGTTCGGCGGGCCGGTCACCTTCGTGCTCAGCGGTTCCGGCCATATCGCCGGCGTGGTCAACCCGCCCGGCAAGCAGAAGTACCAGTACTGGACCGGCGGCGCGCCCACCGGCGTCTTCGAGGACTGGCTGGAAAAAGCCGGGGAGACGCCGGGGTCCTGGTGGCCCCACTGGCAGACCTGGGTCGAGTCGCTCGACGGCAAGCGGGTCCCTGCCCGCAAGGTCGGCGGCGGTGCACTGAACGCAATCGCCGACGCCCCCGGCACCTATGTGCGCGAACGGGCGTGATGCCTACGCGATGAAGTTCGACCCACCTCTCGTCCCCGCCACGCTCATACGGCGCTACAAGCGCTTCCTGTTCGACGCGGTGCTCGACGACGGAACCGAGATCACCGGATTCTGTCCGAATACCGGTTCGATGCTGGGGCTGACCGATGCCGGCTCACGTATCTGGCTCTCCGATCATGCCGGCTCGGCGCGCAAGCACCGGTATGCCTTCGAACTGATCGAGGCGGACGATACCGTCGTCGGCGTCCATGCCGCGCTCGCCAACCGCCTCGGTGAAGAGGCGATCCGGATGGGCCTTGTCGAGGATCTTGGGGGTTACGAGACATTGCGGCGTGAACAGCGCTACGGTCGGAACTCGCGCATCGACTTCCTCCTTTCCTCACCCGGACGACCGGATGCCTATGTCGAGGTGAAGAACGTGCATTTCATCCGCGAGAGCCGGCTTGCCGAATTTCCGGACACTGTCACGGCGCGCGGCGCCAGGCATCTCGATGAGCTCGCGGCAATGGCGGATGCCGGCCACCGTGCCGTCATGCTCTATCTCATTCAGCGCGAGGATTGCGACAGCTTCCGCCTTTCCGGCGATCTCGACCCCGCCTACGCCCGCGGCTTTGCCGAGGCAAGACGGCGCGGAGTCGAGGCCTATGCCGTCAAATGCCGGGTGAGCGCCGCGGAAATCGCGCCATTTCAGCGCATCGCAATGGACGAAGCCGCCCCTGCTGCATTATGTACGGTCTGACAATCGGAATGCATCCAACCTGAAAGCGGATGAATGGTAAATTACATCGATGCGGCAACGGCGCCGCTCAAGAACACCGGAGCGATCCGGCTCTACGGCCCCGAAGCCTTTGACGGCATGCGCAAGGCGTCGCAACTGACGGCGCGCTGCCTGGACGAACTCGCCTCTATCGTGAAGCCCGGCGTCACGACCGACGCGATCGATCGCTTCGTCTTCGAATTCGGCATGGACAACGGGGCGCTCCCGGCGACGCTCAACTATCGCGGCTACACGAAATCCTGCTGCACCTCGATCAATCATGTGGTCTGCCATGGCATTCCGAACGACAAGCCGCTGCGCGAGGGCGACATCATCAACATCGACGTGACCTATGTTCTGGATGGCTGGCACGGCGATTCGAGCCGCATGTATCCCGTGGGCGAGATCAAGCGCGCCGCCGAACGGCTGCTCGAAGTCACCTACGAGTGCCTGATGCGCGGGATCGCCGCGGTGCGCCCCGGCGCCCGCACCGGTGCGATCGGCGAAGCGATCCAGACCTACGCGGAGGCCGAGCGCTGCTCTGTCGTGCGCGATTTCTGCGGCCACGGCATCGGCAAGCTGTTCCACGATTCCCCGAACATCCTGCACTACGGCCGGGCCGACGAAGGACCGGAACTGCGCGAGGGAATGATCTTCACCATCGAGCCGATGATCAATCTCGGCCGCCCGCACGTGAAGGTGCTCTCCGACGGCTGGACGGCAGTCACCCGCGACCGTTCGCTGACCGCGCAATACGAGCACGCCGTCGGCGTGACGGCGACGGGTTGCGAAATCTTCACGCTTTCGCCCGTCGGCATCGACCGGCCGGGATTGCCGCCGCTTCGAGGCTGACGATGGGCAAACCTCCTTCCCTTTTCCCGGCAGACGATGAAGACGACGAAATCGTCGCTCCGGACCGGGAAGAGGCGGAGGAGGATACTGCCGCCGTCGACGAACGAAGCTTCTTCGCTGAACAGCCGACGAAGCCGCGACCGATCTCCGGAGCGAACGCGCAGGAAGAGGCGCACTATATCGGTCATCGCGACCGGCTGAGGACACGCTTCCGCGAAAGCGGCGAAGCGGCGCTCGCGGACTACGAACTCCTCGAACTTCTGCTGTTCCGGCTCATTCCCCGCCGCGACACAAAACCGATCGCCAAGGCGCTGATCAGCCGCTTCGGCACGCTCGCCGGCGTGCTCGGCGCACCGCCTGCCCTGTTACAGGAGGTGAAGGGAATCGGCGAGACGGTGGCGCTCGACCTGAAGCTCATCGCAACCACGGCCCAGCGGATGCTGAAGAGCGAGCTCAAGGAACGGCACGTGCTCTCCTCGTGGTCGTCTGTGATCGACTACTGCCACGCGGCGATGGCCTACGAAACCACCGAGCAATTCCGTATCCTCTTCCTCGACAAGCGCAACGCGCTGATCGCCGACGAGGTGCAGGGACGCGGCACGATCGACCACACGCCCGTCTATCCCCGTGAGGTTGTGAAGCGGGCGCTCGAACTTTCCGCGACGGCAATCATCCTCGTGCACAATCACCCGTCCGGAGACCCGACACCGTCACGCGCCGACATCGACATGACGAAAACCATCATCGATACCGCAAAGCCACTCGGCATCACCGTCCACGACCACATCATCATCGGCCGGCAGGGGCACGCGAGCTTCCGGGGGCTCCGGCTGATCTGAACGGCGGGCGCCCGCTCTCTTCGCCTATGAGCGCCCGTCGGCGGCCGGCAGGACGATCCTAAACTCGGCACCGCCATCCTTCGAGCGCCCGGCGGTGATCGTGCCGCCGAAATCCTCGATGATGGTGAAGCTGATCCAGAGCCCGAGCCCGGTGCCCTCGCCGACCGCCTTGGTGGTGAAGAAGGGCTCGAAGATCTTGCTCATGTTCTCCTCGGCGATGCCCGGCCCGTTGTCGGCGACGGTGACTTCGATCCCCTGATCCAGCCGTCGTGCAGCGAGCTGTACCCGCGCATCCTCTCGCCCTTCGACGGCATGGAGGGCGTTATCGATCAGGTTGACGACCACCTGGTGCAATTGCCCCTCATGCCCTTCGATGACGAGGTCCGGGTCGCTGTCGATAACGATCTCCGCTTGCGCGTTCTTTGCCTTCGCCGCCAGATGGGCCGAATTGCGCAGGAGCCGGCCGATGTCGACCGCCTGCCGCTCGCCGGCCTTGCTGAAGGAGAGGCGCCGCAGGTTTTTGACGATGTCGCTCACACGGTTCGCCCCTTCGAGCGTCCCTTCGAGCAGCGACCCGACATCCGCGGTGATGGCATCGATCTTCAGGCTCTTGCGCAACTCGGTGAGCCGTTCCGGCGCCTCGCCACGGTGAATGGCGTCGAGATAGAAGATCAGGTTCTTGCGGTAGCGGTCGAGCGTATAGATGTTGCCGTAGACGAAGCTGATCGGATTATTGAGCTCGTGGGCGACGCCGGCGACGAGACGGCCGAGGCTTGCCATCTTCTCCTGCTCGATCAGCCGGCGCTGCGCCTGCTGCAGGTTCATGTGGGCGCGATGCAGTGCCTCGTAGGCCTGCTTCAACTCGCTGATCGGACGTCCGGTCAGGACAGCGCCGATGCGGCGGCGACCGGCGTCGAACAGCGCCGCGCAGCGGATGGCGAGGCACTCCTCGTGCCCGTCGGCAGCGATCAGATGCAGGTCGCCTTCCATGACGTTGCCCTGGTGACCGGCGGCGATCAGCCTTTCCGCCTGCGGCCGGTCGCGTTCGGCGAGATAGCCGAAGATCCGGCTGCCGAGCACCACTTTCTCCTCGTGGCCGGTCAACTTCAGGAAGGCGGGATTGACCTTCTTGATGCGGCCGTCAGCGCTGCAGGCGATCAGGACATCGGACACCGAGGCGATGACGCTCGAAATGAAGGTTTGCGCTTCCTCGAGTTCGGCATTCTTGCGCTCGAGGTCGGCCTCGTTGCGCAGGAGCTCGGAATAGACCTCGTCCATGCGGCGGATGACGTCCACCCACATGGCCTCGCTGGCGCGATCGAGCTCCATCGCGCCCTGAGCGGGGATCGTTCCGTTGGGATGTCCGAGCATTGCCTCAGTCGGCGTCATCGTCGTCCTGGCCACGTCGCAGATCGTATCGTTCGAGTTTGCTTCGCAAACCGACCCGCGACAAGCCCAATTCGTCCGCCGTGCGGCTGATATTGCCGTGGTTACGCTCCAGGCTCACCTGGATCGCCACCCGCTCGACATCCGCGACGATGTCCTTCAGCTGTTTCGCCTCGCAATGGTCCGCACCATTCGGCTTCGGACCGAGCGATCCCACGATTTCCGGTGACAGCAGTGACGGCTCCAGCGGTGCATTTTCGTCGGACAGCACCACCATTCGCTGGATCTCGTTGTGCAGTTCGCGGACATTGCCCGGCCAGTGATAGGCATTCATGAGATCGAGCGTGCGCGGGTGGAAGCCGGGAACCTGGCGGTTGAAGGACTGGTTGATCTGCATCAGCATCCGCGCGGCGATGACCGGGATGTCCTCGGCGCGCTCCTTCAGGGCCGGCATATGGATCGGGAAGGCCGCCAGCCGATAGTAGAGATCGCGGCGAAAACGCCCGGCCGCGACTTCGGCGAGAAGCTCGCGATTGGTCGCGGCGACCACCCGGACATTGACCTTGCGCGGCCTCTGCGCGCCGAGCGGGCGGATTTCCCCCTCTTGCAGCACGCGCAGGAGCTTCACCTGGAAGGCGGGCGAGGTTTCACCGATCTCGTCGAGGAAGATCGTGCCGTTGTCGGCAAGCTCGAAGAGGCCGACACGATCCTGATAGGCGCCCGTGTAGGCCCCCTTCTTGCAGCCGAAGAGTTCGCTTTCCAGCAGGTCATCCGGCAGCGCGCCGCAGTTCTCGACGACGAAGGACTGGTCCGAACGCGCCGACTCCCGGTGGATGGCGCGTGCGAGCAACTCCTTGCCCGTGCCGGAGGCGCCGGTGATCAGCACCGAAACGTCGTAGCGCGCCGCCTGCCGGGCGAGCCGGATCGAATGGACGAGCGGGCTTCCCGGCGTATGGACGATCCGGTCGAAGCCAAAGCTCTTCTGGGCGTTGCGGCGCTTGTCGGTGACGACCTTCTCAAGCCGGTCGCTCGCC
>DATGWU010000379.1:0-1583 GCA_035299345.1 Rhizobium sp. | reverse complement strand
AAGGACCCGCGACGCCCCATCGGCTCGTTCCTCTTCCTCGGCCCCACCGGCGTGGGCAAGACCGAGCTCGCCAAGGCGCTCGCCGAATCCCTCTTCGACTCCGAGCAGAATCTCGTGCGGCTCGACATGTCCGAATACATGGAGAAGCACACTGTCGCCCGCCTCATCGGCGCGCCTCCCGGCTATGTCGGCTACGACGAAGGCGGCCAGCTCTCCGAAGCCGTGCGCCGCAAGCCGTATTCGGTGGTCCTCTTCGACGAGGTCGAGAAGGCCCATCCCGATGTCTTCAACGTCCTCCTCCAGGTCCTCGACGATGGCCGCATCACCGACTCCCAAGGACACGTCGTCGATTTCAAGAACACCGTCGTCATCCTCACCTCGAACATCGGCAGCCGTTTCCTCCAGGAAGGCGTGACCGATTCCGAGATCCCGGAATCCGTCCGCGAATCCGTGCTGGCCGAACTCCGCCGCGCGTTCCGTCCCGAGTTCCTAAACCGCATCGACGACACCGTCCTCTTCAAGCCCCTCGCCCTCGAAGAGATCTCAAAAATTGTCGACCTCCTCCTCGCCGACCTCAACAAGCGCCTCGCCGACCGCCACATCGTGATCGAATTGGATAGCCAGGCCCGCGAGTGGGTCGCCGAGAAAGGCTACGATCCCGTGTACGGTGCCCGTCCCTTGAAGCGTTTCCTCCAAAAGCATCTGGAGAACCGCCTCGCCCGCGCCCTCATCGCCGGCGACGTGAAGGACCACACCACCCTCACCTTCCGCGTGAAGAACGACGAGCTGACGCTGGGCTGAGCCCAGCGTCGGTTTCGGGTTTCGCGTTCCGGGTTTCGGGAGGTAGGAGCCTGCTCGCAGGCGATTCCGTGGTAGGGCGAACCGTCCCCGGTGAGCCGCTCAGGCGCACGCAATCCCGACGACAGAAGGTAACGAAGAGAGCGAAGGCCCTTCCGACCCATTTCACCGCAAAGAACGCAAAGCCCACAAAGACCGGACACGAGCCCCACGCCTTGTCGCAGATTCTACCGAATGGGAGAACAGTAGGGTCGCCGCTCGCCGGCGGACCGTTCCGGGTAGCGAAGGCCGCCAAGGCCTTCGATCCCATAGCTGGACGGCGCAGCCCTTCAGCCTGTAGCCGGGTCGCCGCCCCCGGAAAAACCACCGCCACCAATCCAGACGCAGTCCTCTGCCCTGGTCACCGAGCGCACAGAGGCGGAGGAGATCAAGCCGGTGCCTTGTCAAAAGTTAAGGCATGTCCCGTCAATCCGCTCCTAGCTCAAGTCCCGATCAGCAGCGGCAACAGCGAGAGTATGATCCGCAAACACTATTTAGGCCGCTGGAGCCCATCGTTGACGCAACAGCTGTACGCGATCCGACCGAGTCTGCTGCCCGCCGAGCGGGCATCCTAACATCAAAGACCCCGGTCGAGAGACCGGGGTCGCAATCGTTAGGCCACAACAGGCGGCCAGTCGAATACCCTGACATCCGCCGCACCCTCGAATCGAGGCAGCGCCTCGAATTCGCGCTCTTCCATTTCCCCCAAAGGCCCAGCGAGCTCATCCGACACGTGCTCCGGCCAC
>DATGWU010000378.1:0-44590 GCA_035299345.1 Rhizobium sp. | reverse complement strand
GCCGCTCGACGAGCGAGCCGATCTCGCGATGAATGCGGCCTGGCACAGTCTCGTCGCCGGCAGAGCCGAGGGGCCGGTGGAGATCGAGAGAAGGGGGCGGTCTGTCCACGTCCCTCATGCTGCCGGCAGGATGGCGCGGTTTACCTTCGCTGACCTTTGCGAAAGGCCGCTCGGCGCATCGGATTATCTCGAGATTGCCAAGAGGTTCGACACGATCTTCGTCGAGCACGTACCCCTTCTCGGTCCCGAGAAGCGAAACGAGACGAAGCGGTTCATCATCTTGATCGATGCCCTCTACGATCATTCGGTGCGATTGTTCGTGTCTGCCGCGGCTGCGCCGGAGGAGTTATTAGTGGTGCGAAAGGGAACCGAGGGCTTCGAGTTCGACCGCACGATTTCGCGCCTCTTCGAGATGCGGAGCGCCGACTATCTTGCACTGCACAAGCGGCAGCGTTCGGAAATGTGACGATCTCAAGTCGAAAAAACTTACGTTTACGTAAGAAAATAATGATCTAACCGATTGAAAATGCTATCTCCAAAAGAATCGGTTGCGGTTCTGCGCGGTTTTGTCTATGCGATCTGACGCAACGGTCGGCATAAAGCCAATGTCTGCCCGGGTTTTGGATCTAGAAGGAAGCTCTTCAATGGCGCGCAAAAAGATCGCACTTATCGGTTCTGGAATGATCGGTGGCACGCTGGCACATCTCGCCGGCCTCAAGGAACTGGGCGATATCGTCCTGTTCGACATTGCCGACGGTATTCCTCAGGGCAAGGGGCTGGACATTGCGGAGTCCGCGCCGGTTGAGGGCTTCAACGCCAAGCTCACGGGTGCCAGCGATTACGCCGCGATTGAAGGTGCGGACGTCTGCATCGTGACTGCCGGTGTCGCTCGCAAGCCGGGCATGAGCCGCGACGATCTGCTCGGCATCAACCTGAAGGTCATGGAGCAGGTCGGTTCCGGCATCAAGAAGTATGCGCCGAACGCCTTCGTCATCTGCATCACCAACCCGCTCGACGCCATGGTATGGGCCCTGCAGAAGTTCTCTGGCCTGCCGAAGAACATGGTCGTCGGAATGGCCGGTGTGCTCGACAGCGCGCGCTTCCGCCACTTCCTTTCCGAAGAATTCAATGTTTCGGTCCAGGACGTCACCGCCTTCGTTCTTGGCGGTCACGGTGACAGCATGGTGCCGCTCGCGCGCTACTCGACCGTTGCCGGCATTCCGCTCACCGACCTCGTCAAGATGGGCTGGGTCACCAAGGAGCGCCTCGAAGAAATCATCCAGCGCACCCGTGATGGCGGCGCCGAGATCGTCGGCCTGCTGAAGACCGGTTCCGCCTACTATGCGCCGGCCGCTTCGGCGATCGAAATGGCCGAGTCCTACCTCAAGGACAAGAAGCGCGTTCTGCCTTGCGCGGCTCATCTCTCCGGCCAGTACGGCGTCAAGGACATGTATGTCGGCGTGCCGACCGTCATCGGTGCGGGTGGCGTCGAGCGCGTCATCGAGATCGACCTCAACAAGGCGGAAGAGGAAGCCTTCCAGAAGTCCGTGGGCGCCGTCGCCGGTCTCTGCGAAGCCTGCATCAATATCGCCCCGGCGCTGAAGTAACCGCCGCGACCCATCAAACAGGGACAAGACGATGAACATTCATGAATACCAGGCCAAGGCTCTCCTGAAGAGCTACGGCGCACCGGTCGCCGAAGGCGTTGCGATCTTCTCCGCGGAAGAAGCCGAGGCCGCAGCAAAGCAGCTTCCCGGCCCGCTCTACGTGGTCAAGAGCCAGATCCATGCCGGCGGTCGCGGCAAGGGCAAGTTCAAGGAACTCGGCCCAGACGCCAAGGGCGGCGTACGCCTCGCTTTCTCGATCGACGAAGCCAAGGCGCATGCCAAGGAAATGTTCGGCAACACGCTGGTGACAGCCCAGACAGGCGAAGCCGGCAAGCAGGTCAACCGCCTCTATATCGAAGACGGCGCCGACATTGCCCGCGAACTCTACTGCTCGCTGCTGGTCGACCGGTCGGTCGGTCGCGTTGCCTTCGTCGTGTCGACCGAAGGCGGCATGGACATCGAGGCGGTTGCGCACGACACGCCGGAAAAGATCCACACGATTGCGATAGACCCGGAAGCCGGCGTCACCGCTTCGGATATCGCCAAGATCGCAAAGGCGTTCGAACTCGAAGGTGCTGCCGCGGAAGACGCCAAGTCGCTTTTCCCGGCGCTCTACAAGGCCTTCGACGAGAAGGACATGTCGCTCCTCGAGATCAACCCGCTGATCGTCATGAAGGACGGCCACCTGCGCGTCCTCGATGCCAAGGTCTCCTTCGACGGCAACGCGCTGTTCCGTCATGACGACGTCCGCGCCCTGCGCGACGAAACCGAGGAAGATGCGAAGGAAATCGAGGCCTCCAAGTGGGATCTCGCTTACGTCGCGCTCGACGGCAACATCGGCTGCATGGTCAACGGTGCCGGTCTCGCCATGGCGACGATGGACATCATCAAGCTCTACGGTGCTGAGCCTGCCAACTTCTGCGACGTCGGCGGCGGCGCCGGCAAGGAGAAGGTGGCAGCGGCCTTCAAGATCATCACGGCCGACCCGAAGGTCGAGGGCATCCTCGTCAACATCTTCGGCGGCATCATGAAGTGCGACGTCATCGCCGAAGGTGTGATCGCCGCGGTGAAGGAAGTCGGCCTGAAGGTTCCGCTCGTCGTGCGCCTCGAAGGCACCAATGTCGAACTTGGCAAGAAGCTCCTGAACGAATCCGGCCTCGCGATCACCGCGGCCGACGATCTGGACGACGCTGCCAAGAAGATCGTCGCGGCGATCAACGGCTAATTGAAGGACCGGAACATATGTCCATTCTCGTAAACAAGAACACCAAGGTCCTCGTACAGGGCCTGACCGGCAAGACCGGCACCTTCCACACCGAACAGGCGCTCGCCTATTACGGCACCCAGATGGTCGGCGGTATCCACCCGAAGAAGGGTGGTGAAACCTGGACCGGTTCCAAGGGTGAAACCCTGCCGATCTTCGCGACCGTCGCCGAAGGCAAGGAAAAGACCGGCGCCGACGCGACCGTGATCTACGTTCCGCCGGCAGGCGCTGCCGACGCGATCATCGAGGCGATCGAAGCCGAGATCCCGTTCATCACCTGCATCACCGAGGGTATCCCGGTCATGGACATGGTGCGGGTCAAGGCCAGGCTCGACAAGTCGAAGTCGCGCCTGCTCGGTCCCAACTGCCCCGGTATCCTTACCCCGGAAGAGTGCAAGATCGGCATCATGCCGGGCTCGATCTTCCGCAAGGGTTCGGTCGGTATCGTTTCGCGCTCCGGCACGCTGACCTACGAGGCCGTGTTCCAGACCTCCAACGAAGGCCTCGGCCAGACGACGGCAGTCGGGATCGGCGGCGACCCGGTCAAGGGCACCGAGTTCATCGATGTCCTGGAAATGTTCCTCGCCGACGAAGCCACGACCTCGATCATCATGATCGGTGAAATCGGCGGCTCGGCCGAAGAGGATGCCGCCCAGTTCCTGATCGACGAAGCCAAGAAGGGTCGCAAGAAGCCTATGGCAGGCTTCATCGCCGGCCGGACGGCGCCGAAGGGCCGCACCATGGGCCATGCGGGTGCGGTCGTGTCCGGCGGGAAGGGTGACGCGGAATCGAAGATCGCCGCGATGGAAGCCGCCGGCATCAAGGTATCGCCTTCGCCGGCCCGTCTCGGCAAGACTCTGGTCGAAGTCCTGAAGGGCTGACCTATCTAAGACAATAGGCCGGGCAAGGGGAGAATCAGAAATCCCTTTGCCCGGATCAGGCATTTCAGCCACTGCGGTTGCGGATCGCATCGAGAGTGGCAAAGCGGCGGGCCGGTTTCCGGCCATCACCACAAGTGGGAGGCGGGCGCGAAAGCCCGCGAACAGTATGGCAAGGCAAGAAGCCAACGAGCAGTTCCTGATCACGTCGTTCCTCGACGGATCGAACGCAGCCTATATCGAGCAGCTTTATGCGCGTTACGAGGACGATCCGGCCTCCGTGCCGGCCGAATGGCAGTCCTTCTTCAAGGCGCTGGACGATAAGCCCGCGGACGTGAAGAAGGCGGCGGCCGGGGCATCCTGGCAGCGCAAGAACTGGCCGATCGCGGCCAACGGCGAGCTCGTGTCCGCACTCGACGGCAACTGGGGCTTGGCCGAGAAGGCCATCGAAACCAAGGTCAAGGCGAAGGCCGCAGCCGCCGGAACGCCGCTCAGTGAAGCCGAAATCATGCAGGCGACACGAGATTCCGTCCGTGCCATCATGATGATCCGCGCTTATCGCATGCGCGGTCACCTCCACGCCAACCTCGATCCGCTCGGGCTTGCCGCTCCGGTCGAGGACTACAACGAGCTCTCGCCCGCGGCCTACGGCTTCACCGACGCCGACTACAGCCGCAGGATCTTCATCGACAACGTCCTGGGTCTGGAATACGCCACGATCCCGGAAATGCTCGATATTCTGAAGCGCACCTATTGCTCGACGCTCGGCGTCGAGTTCATGCACATCTCCAACCCGGAAGAGAAGGCCTGGATCCAGGAGCGCATCGAAGGCCCGAACAAGGGCGTCGAGTTCACGGCGAACGGCAAGAAGGCCATCTTGTCCAAGCTCATCGAGTCGGAAGGCTTCGAGCAGTTCATCGACGTCAAGTACAAGGGTACGAAGCGCTTCGGTCTCGACGGTGGTGAATCGCTGATCCCGGCGCTGGAACAGATCATCAAGCGTGGTGGTCAGGAAGGCCTCGAGGAAATCGTTTTCGGTATGGCCCATCGCGGACGTCTGAACGTACTCACCAACGTGATGGCCAAGCCGCATCGCGCCGTGTTCCACGAGTTCAAGGGCGGCTCCTTCAAGCCCGACGAAGTCGAAGGCTCCGGCGACGTAAAGTATCATCTCGGGGCTTCCTCCGACCGCGAATTCGACGGCAACAAGGTGCACCTGTCGCTGACCGCGAACCCGTCGCATCTTGAGATCGTCAATCCGGTCGTCATGGGCAAGGCCCGCGCCAAGCAGGACCAGCTCGCTAAGGTCTGGGAAGGTGACATCATCCCGCTCAGGGAACGGTCCAAGGTTCTTCCGTTGCTGCTGCATGGCGATGCCGCCTTTGCCGGTCAGGGCGTCGTTGCTGAAATCCTCGGCCTTTCCGGCCTACGTGGTCACCGCGTCGCGGGTACCATGCACTTCATCATCAACAACCAGATCGGCTTTACGACCAATCCGGCCTTCTCGCGTTCGTCGCCCTATCCGTCGGACGTTGCGAAGATGATCGAAGCGCCGATCTTCCACGTGAACGGCGACGATCCGGAGGCGGTCGTCTATGCGGCGAAGGTTGCGACCGAATTCCGCATGAAGTTCCACAAGCCAGTCGTGGTCGACATGTTCTGTTACCGCCGCTTCGGTCACAACGAAGGCGACGAGCCGGCGTTCACCCAGCCGAAGATGTACAAGGCGATCCGGGCCCACAAGACGGTCGTACAGCTCTACGCAGAGCGACTGATCGCGGAAGGGCTGATCACCGAAGGCGAATTCGAGAAGATGAAGGCCGACTGGCGTGCACATCTCGAACAGGAATTCGAGGCGGGCCAGGCTTACAAGCCGAACAAGGCCGACTGGCTGGACGGTGTCTGGTCGGGTCTCAGGACCGCTGACAACGCCGACGAACAGCGTCGCGGCAAGACCTCGGTTCCGATGAAGGCGCTGAAGGAGCTCGGGCGCAAGCTTTCGACGATCCCGGAAGGTTTCAAGGCACATCGCACCATCCAGCGCTTCATGGACAACCGGGCGCAGATGGTTGAGACCGGCGAAGGGATCGACTGGGCGATGGCCGAAGCGCTCGCCTTCGGGTCCCTCTGCCTCGACGGGCACAAGATCCGCCTTTCGGGCCAGGATTGCGAACGCGGCACCTTCTCGCAGCGCCATTCGGTGCTCTACGACCAGGAGACCGAGGAACGCTACATTCCGCTCGCCAACCTGTCTCCGACCCAGGCGCGTTACGAAGTCATCAACTCGATGCTGTCGGAAGAGGCGGTACTCGGCTTCGAATACGGCTACTCGCTTGCCCGCCCGAATGCGCTGACCCTCTGGGAAGCGCAGTTCGGCGATTTCGCCAACGGCGCCCAGGTCGTCTTCGACCAGTTCATCTCCTCCGGCGAACGCAAGTGGCTCCGCATGTCCGGTCTCGTCTGCCTTCTGCCGCACGGCTACGAAGGGCAGGGGCCCGAACATTCGTCGGCCCGCCTCGAGCGTTTCCTGCAGCTTTGCGCGGAAGACAACATGCAGGTGGCCAACTGCACGACGCCGGCGAACTACTTCCACATCCTGCGCCGGCAGATGAAGCGCGACTTCCGCAAGCCCCTCATCCTGATGACGCCGAAGTCGTTGCTGCGCCACAAGCGTGCGGTTTCGTCGCTGTCGGAGATGGCCGGCGAGTCGTCGTTCCACCGTCTGCTGTGGGACGATGCAGAAGTCGTCAAGGACGGCCCGATCAAGCTGCAGAAGGACAACAAGATCCGCCGGGTCGTCATGTGCACAGGCAAGGTCTACTACGACCTGCTCGAGGAGCGCGAAAAGCGCGGCATCGACGACATCTACCTCCTGCGTATCGAGCAGCTCTATCCGTTCCCGGCCAAGGCTCTCATCAACGAGCTGTCGCGCTTCCGGAACGCCGAGATGGTCTGGTGCCAGGAAGAGCCGAAAAACATGGGTGCGTGGTCGTTCATCGATCCGTATCTCGAATGGGTGCTTGCTCATATCGACGCCAAGTACCAGCGTGTCCGCTACACCGGGCGCCCTGCAGCTGCCTCGCCGGCGACTGGCCTCATGTCGAAGCACCTGGCACAGCTCGAAGCATTCCTCGAGGATGCGCTGGGGGGCTGACGCTCCCCACGCTCAACCGACCCATTCGACAGAAACCGATAACTGATCAACGGAATTAAATCATGGCCACAGAAATCCGAGTCCCCACCCTGGGCGAATCCGTCAGTGAAGCCACGGTCGGCACCTGGTTCAAGAAGGTTGGCGATACCGTGAAGGCCGACGAGCCGCTCGTCGAACTTGAAACCGACAAAGTGACCGTCGAAGTGCCGGCTCCGGCTTCCGGCGTCCTCACCGAGATCGTCGCCGCGAACGGCGAGACGGTTGGTCTCGGCGCACTTCTCGGTCAGATCGCCGAAGGTGCTGCTGGTGCAACCACGGCTGCTTCCGCGCCGGCCGCCGCTGCAGCGCCGAGCGCTGCCCCGGCGGCCGCCGCCGCTCCCGCGGCCTCCGTCTCCGCGATGCCGGCTGCCCCGGCTGCCGCCAAGATGCTCGCCGAGAGCAATCTCTCGGCTGATCAGGTCGAAGGCAGCGGCAAGCGTGGCCAGATCCTGAAGGGCGATGTCATCGCCGCGGTCGCGAAGGGCGTTTCCGCGCCTGCCGCCGCTTCGGCCCCTGCAGCCCCGCGTGCTCCGTCGGCTGCGGAAGATGCCGGCCGCGAGGAACGCGTCAAGATGACCCGCCTGCGCCAGACCATCGCGCGCCGCTTGAAGGATGCGCAGAACACCGCAGCCATGCTCACCACCTACAACGAGGTGGACATGAAGGCGGTCATGGACCTGCGCAATCGCTACAAGGACATCTTCGAGAAGAAGCATGGCGTGAAGCTCGGCTTCATGGGCTTCTTCACCAAGGCCGTCACGCACGCGCTCAAGGAGCTGCCGGCGGTCAACGCGGAGATCGACGGCACTGACATCATCTACAAGAATTACGCCCATATCGGCGTCGCCGTCGGCACCGACAAGGGCCTCGTCGTGCCGATCGTGCGCGACGCCGACCAGATGTCGATCGCTGAAATCGAGAAGGAAATCGGCCGCCTCGGCAAGGCCGCGCGTGATGGCGCGCTCTCCATGGCCGACATGCAGGGTGGCACCTTCACCATCTCCAACGGTGGTGTCTACGGCTCGCTGATGTCCTCGCCGATCCTGAACGCGCCGCAGTCGGGCATCCTCGGCATGCACAAGATCCAGGAGCGTCCGGTCGCCATCGGCGGTCAGGTCGTCATCCGCCCGATGATGTACCTGGCGCTTTCCTATGACCACCGCATCGTCGACGGCAAGGAAGCCGTGACCTTCCTCGTCCGCGTCAAGGAAAGCCTGGAGGATCCGGAGCGTCTCGTTCTCGATCTCTAAGGATCCAAACGGGGCGCCGTCGGCGCCCCGTTGTTTCCGTGGGTGGCCGCCTTGCTCCGCAGCGAGCTCGGCGGAGCGACGTAACGATCTTCAGCCGGGGTGTCGCAGTGGATCGCCTGTTGCTAGAGTTACAGTGACGTTTTCCAGATGCGGGGTTCCTTTCGATGCAGCACTACGTTCTAGAACTCCTTTCGCTGATGGCGATCTTCTCCTTTGCCATCGTCTCTCCGGGCGCTGACCTCGCCATGGTCATCCGCCAGTCACTGGTACATGGCCGGCGGGCGGCAATCATTACCAGCTTCGGCATTGGCGCATCGCTGATGGTCCATGTTACCTATACGATCCTCGGCCTCGGCCTGGTTATCTCGAAGTCCATTCTGCTCTTCAACATCATCAAATGGTGCGGCGTCGCCTATCTCGTCTATATCGGCGTGCAGGCCCTGCGCGCCGGCGAGGCGAGTGTTGACCCGGCGGAGTCGGCGGAGACGGATGTCGAAAAGCGGCAGTCGGGCATCAAGGCGTTTGGCCTCGGCTTCATGGCGAACGCGCTCAATCCGAAGGCCGTCTTCTTCTTTCTTTCGATCTTCTCGGCGGTTGTCAGCTACGAGACGCCGGGGCTGGTGAAACTCGGATACGGGATCGTCATGGCAATCTGCCTGATCGCGTGGTTCGTGGGTGTCTCCGTCTTCATGACGACACCGCGGATGCGTGCGGCGTTTTCCCGGGCGAGCAAGTGGATCAATCGAACCTCCGGCCTCGTCTTCATTGCTTTCGGGCTGAAGCTTGCAGCGGCAAAGGCGAGCTGACATGCCGGGCATGAGGTCCGTCCCGATCGTCGCGTTCTCGCTGTTGGGCGCGCAGTCGCTCGCGGCTGCCGAATGCCCTATCGAGAAGGCGATCTACAGGGAACCGGAGGTGCGCGCCGAGTTGCGATTCGCGCCTGCCGATGGCGAGAATTCGCCGCTCAGTCATCGCTTCTCCCTTGTCCTCGGTGGCAAGCACTTCGATGGGCATGTGATGTACGACCCCGAGATCGAGCGACCGGTTGCGATGGTCCTGAACAACTGCCCCGAAGGAGACGTTACGGGCTCCGACATCGCCGCGTGCACCGTCTGGCGCGGCATCATCTATGCGGCAGACGAACGGAAAGGCGGCATCGGCCTGCTGCCGTCCGAAGGAGAGACAGCGGCGCCGGCGATCGTATTGCCCGGCTTCGGGCCGGCATGGACGGCGTCGTCCGCGGGCAAGTCTGCCGACGCAATGCCATGGGATGTCTTTTCCCTGGAGGGATGCGACCAATGAGTGACAGGCCGGTTCTCCTGATCACGGGTGCGAGCCGCGGTATCGGAGCGGCCGTGGCGCGCAAGGCCGCCGGGCTCGGCTGGCAAGTGTTGATCAACTATGTTTCGCAGGAAGGTGCCGCCTTGGCTCTTGCTGAGGAGATTGCGGTTACCGGCGGTGTTGCCGACGTCGTTCGGGGCGATACTGGTACCGAAGAAGGCATTTCTGCGATTTACGCGAAACTCGACGCGCGCTTTGGCCGCCTCGACGGGCTGGTCAACAATGCCGGTATCGTCGACGTGTCCGCCCGCGTCGAGTATTTCAGCCGTGAGAGGCTCGAGCGCATGTTCGCCATCAACGTGATCGGCAAGATTCGCTGCGCCGCCGAGGCGGTGAAGCGCATGTCGACGAACAATGGCGGACGAGGCGGTGCCATCGTCAACGTCTCGTCGATGGCGGCGGTTCTCGGCAGTGCAGGTCAATACGTCGACTATGCCGCATCGAAAGGTGCCGTCGACACATTCACCGTCGGCCTCGCGCGCGAAGTGGCCGGCGAGGGCATTCGCGTCAATGCGGTTCGGCCGGGCATCATCGAGACCGATATCCACGCGTCAGGGGGCATTCCGGATCGGGCAAGCGCACTTGCCCCGACGATTCCCATGCAGCGCCCCGGCAAGCCGGAAGAAGTCGCCGATGCGATCCTTTATCTTCTCTCCAGCCAGGCATCTTATGTGACTGGCTCCATCTTGAATGTCAGCGGCGGACGATAGTCGCCGAATACGAAGGAAGCAGTCATGTCTTACGATGTCATCATTATCGGATCCGGCCCCGGCGGTTATGTGTGTGCGGTCAAGGCGGCACAACTCGGCCTGAAGGTGGCCGTCGTCGAAAAGCGCGCGACCTACGGCGGCACCTGCCTCAATGTCGGCTGCATCCCGTCGAAAGCGCTTCTGCACGCGTCGGAAATGTATCACCACGCAGCCCATGGCATGGACGCGCTGGGCGTCGAGCTTGCAGCTCCCAAGCTCAACCTCGCAAAGATGATGGCGCACAAGGATGCGACCGTGAAGTCGAACGTCGAGGGGGTCTCGTTCCTGTTCAAGAAGAACAAGATCGACGGTATTCAGGGCACGGGCAAGATTCTCGCCGCCGGCAAGGTCGAGGTCACCACCGACAAGGGTGAGACGCAGGTTCTCGAGACCAAGAACATCATCATCGCGACCGGATCGGAAGTCGCCGGCATTCCGGGCGTTCAGGTCGACATCGACGAGAAGGTGATCGTTTCCTCGACGGGCGGTATCGCCCTCGACAAGGTGCCCGCCAGGATGATCGTCGTCGGCGGCGGCGTGATCGGCCTCGAACTCGGTTCGGTCTGGTCGCGTCTCGGTGCGAAGGTTACTGTCGTCGAGTACCTGGACAACATTCTCGGCGGTATGGACGGCGAAGTATCGAAGCAGTTCCAGCGCATGCTGGCCAAGCAGGGCTTGGAATTCAATCTCGGCGCCAAGGTTACTGGCGTCGAGAAGACCGGCAAGGGCGCAAAGGTCACCTTCGAACCGGTCAAGGGCGGTGAGGCGCAGACGCTCGAAGCGGATGTCGTGCTGGTCGCCACCGGCCGCAAGCCATACACGGCAGGTCTTGGACTGGAAGAAGCCGGCGTTGCGCTCGACAATCGCGGACGCGTCGAGATCGACGGCCACTTCCGCACCAATGTGGCGGGTATCTATGCGATCGGCGACGTCGTCCGTGGTCCGATGCTCGCCCACAAGGCCGAAGACGAGGGTGTGGCGCTGGCGGAAATCCTTGCCGGACAGCACGGCCATGTGAATTATGATGTCATCCCCGGCGTCGTCTACACGCAGCCGGAAGTCGCCTCCGTCGGCAAAACGGAGGAGGAATTGAAGGCTGCGGGCGTCGCCTACAAGGTCGGCAAGTTCCCCTTCAGCGCCAACGGCCGTGCTCGCGCGATGCTGGCAACCGACGGGTTCGTTAAGGTGCTGGCGGACGCGGCGACTGACCGTGTTCTCGGCGTCCACATCATCGGTTTCGGTGCCGGCGAGATGATCCACGAAGCCGCCGTTCTGATGGAATTCGGTGGCTCGTCTGAGGATCTCGGCCGGACCTGCCATGCGCATCCGACGATGTCGGAAGCCGTGAAGGAAGCGGCGCTCGCTACCTTCTTCAAGCCGATCCATATGTGACGTACACGCTGGATTAAATGTTCTTCACAATCGAAGCCGCGGCTTGCCAAAAGGGCCGCGGCTTCTATCATCCGGACGTAATTGCCCTGAAACGTTTGACAAAAGGCAAGAAGATGACGTCCTCCCCCGTAATGTCCTATTCGCTATCCCAGCGGCTGATCCACTGGATCATGGCCGCGCTAATCCTGTTCAACCTCCTGTTCACCGAAGGCATGGAGGAATTCACAGAAGCCGCCGAGGAAGGTCAGGCTGTTACGCCCGACATGATCGCTTCCGCCAACATCCATGCCTATGTCGGGATTGCGGTGCTCTGTCTCGCCGTCATCCGGCTGATCCTGCGCTTCACCCAAGGTGCGCCGGCGGCTCCCGCCGATGAGCCACCGCTGGCGCAGATGGCTTCGAAGATTACTCACGCAACGTTCTATCTGCTGTTCTTCGCGCTGCCGATCGCCGGCATTGCCGCCTACTACTTCAACGTCGAGGCAGCCGGTTCTCTCCACGCAGGGCCGCTGAAACTGTTGATGTGGGTGCTGATCGTCCTCCACGTCGGTGCGATCCTCGTTCACCAGTTCTACTGGAAGACGCCCGTCGCGCAGCGGATGATCAGAGGCTGAACGCCGCAGTTCAGCCATAGCGTAAGGCAAGAACAGGAAGCGCCGTGACCCATGTCTTTTCTGAAGCGCCGGCGCTTCCGCATCCCGCGTTGATAGAGGCGGACTGGGCTGATCGATATGCGGTGATCAGTCCGGAATGGGCGATGCCGGCAATACGTGCGGCCGAACTGGCGCTTGGTCAGCCGCCTGTCTGGGTGCGCCGTTTGCTCGGCATTCGCAATCGCGTCGTCGCGCCGTTTGGCTTGAAGGCTGCGGAGATGAATCCGGGGGAGGCGGATTTTGTCGGCGCCTTTGCGATCGTCAGCGAACGAGATGATCAGGTCGTGCTGGGCTTCGACGACAAGCATCTGGATTTCCGCATCGTGATTGAAGTGGCTTCTGCTGGAACGGCCGGCAGCAAGGTCTCCGTCACGACGCTGGTCAACAGGCACAATATCTTCGGCCGGCTCTACATTCTTGCGGTTACGCCGTTTCACAGGCTGATTGTGAGAACCACGCTCGGCCGTCTTGCGCGTCCGCCGGTCGTCAGCCGCTGACTGCCGTTACGCTATAACCCCGTCCGCGCAGTAGTTCCACAAGCCCTTCTTCGCCCGGCAGGTGCAGGGCTCCGACTGCAATGAAGACGCCGCCTTTTTCGAGTAACGGCGTTGCACGTTCCGCCATCGTCTTGTTGCGATCGAGAACGATCCGGCGTTCGAAGGCGACGTAGCCACTGTCCTTCTCGCCCCCCTTGCCTGGCGCGACCTTCTGCAGCATCGGCATGGTCATGCCGATCTCGCCAGTCGTGTAGAGCCTGATCATCGTCTCGACGACGTCATTCATCCGGTCACCCAAGGCAAGCGTTTCGATCAGGGCCTGAAGGTGAAAGTCGACGGGGAGAGAGGACACGGCTTCGAGTTGTTCGGCAAAGGTCTCGAGGCCGACCACCGGCTTGTCGGCCCTCACCGCTTCCTCGGCAATGTGCTTGTCGAGGAAGGAAGCGCCTTTCGCCTTGCGAGCGACCTCGCAGCCGGGAAGCGCTACGAAGCTCGAGATGATCCAAGGCTTCATACGCAGGACGGTCGCGAGCGGAATTCCGCGTTTCTCCAGTCCCGCCTTCAGCCGGGTCGCATCCTCGGGCGAGAGGCGGTCGGTGATCGACGTGCCATCGGTGAACATCGTAAGATCAGGCCGGAGCAGAAGGGCCGCAGCCGCCTTCTTGTCGTCAAGGATCTCGTCGGACTCGACGACGATGGTCGAAGAGGTTGCCAGTGCCTCGGGCGCGCCCTGCGGCATCTTGAGGACGCGTGGATCGGTCACGTGCATAGTGCCGAGCAGATAGGACGGCGCGAGGCCATCCTTTTCTATCTTCCAGAAGATACCCTTGCCGTTCGGGGTCTCCGCCGCCTCCCGGAGGATATCCCCGTAAGCGCCGGGATCGGTCCGCTTCAAGTCCGAAAGAAGATCAATGCCCGGACACTCTCTGTCACTTTCGGCGCGAGCGGGCGAGAGAGATGTCAGGACAAGAAGCAGCGACAACGCGAGCGCGACATGAAGGGCGGCAAGGAACCAAAGGACCATATCCCCTGCACGCGAGAGGGAGCGATGTGATCCGTTTCGGTTGAAGAAGCTGGCGAACATCGAAGCGTTCCGGTTGCAATCGCGGGAGACTACTTCGGCCGTCCCTCACGTTTCTTTAACGCCCTTGGTTAACGTCCGGATCAGGCGCGCGGGTGCGCCTTCTCGTAGACATCGAGAAGCCTCGCGGCATCAACGGCGGTGTAGACCTGCGTGGTTGAGAGGCTCGCATGTCCCAGCAGTTCCTGGATCGTGCGCAGATCGCCGCCACCGCTCAGAAGGTGAGTGGCAAAGGAGTGGCGGAGCGCATGGGGTGTGGCGGAATCCGGCAGTCCGAGGGCTGAGCGCAGCCGCTGCATCTCGCGCTGGATGATTGCCGGCTGCAACTTGCCGCCCCGGGCACCACGGAACAGTGGAGCATCGACCTCCAGATGGTAGGGGCAAAGCCGCACGTAGCTCTCGACGGTCTCCCTGACGACCGGCAATAGCGGAACGATGCGCATCTTGCGGCCTTTGCCGGTGACACGCAATATGTTGTCGTCCCCATCAAAGGCCTTGGGGGGCAAGTCGAGCGCTTCGGATATACGCAGTCCGCAGCCGTAGAGCAGCGTCAGAACGGCGGCGTTGCGTGCAGCGATCCACGGCTCGTCGCTCAGCTGGGCGTCTGCCTGCACGACGGTGATCGCCTGGTTCCCGGTCAGCGGCTTCGGCAGTGACTTCGGCTGTTTCGGCGACCGAATGGCGCCGGCGCCGGCGGCGTTGACGAGCCCTTTCCGTTCCATGTGGCGCAGAAACGAGCGAATCCCGGCAAGATGCCGCCCGAGCGAGCGTGCACCTGAACCTTCCCGTCTGCGGGTGGCCAGGAAGGCTCGCAAGTCCGCCGGCCGGAGCTCGGCGATGTCGCCGACGCCGGGCGGAGCACCAAGATGTTCGGTGAGAAACGCGAGGAATTGGCGGGTATCCCGCTCATACGCTTCGAGCGTGTTGTCGGCGAGCCGTCTCTCGCCCGCGAGGCTCTCAAGCCATTGTTGGCGTTCCTTCATGAGGTCGGGTGCGGCGATAACGAGCAGCACGTTCAAGTTTACGAACCTTTACTTTGTGAGACTGCTGAACCAACATGCCCGGCATGTGTTAGTGAAGAGCTAACATACAGATTCGTCACGCTTCCATCACATTGAACTGCGATGAAGCAGATCGACAGAACCGGGGTATTCCATGGCTCGCCGTGATTCGACGATGTTGGGACAGTTCGCAGAGGCGGTCGCCCTGATATCGCAAGGTCAACCCGGACACATCGTCGATACGCTGATTGCCGAACGCGGCGAGAAGATCGTCAAGCATCCGCTCTGGCCGGTGATGCGGCCATTCCTCTATACGCTGCTGCGCTATGCCAAGGCGATCGAATTTGCGGATGACGTTGCCAACATGCCCGGCTTTCAGGCGTTTGAATATCTGAGCAACGTGCTGCGGCTGGACATTCAGGCGCGCTACCTTGAGCGCATTCCCTCCGCGGGCGGCTTCATCTTGGTCAGCAACCACCCCACGGGCATCGCCGACGGGGTGGCAGTCTTCGACCTTTTGAAGGAGCGGCGGCCGGACATGATGTTCTTCGCCAACCGGGACGCCGTGCGCGTGAACCCGCGGCTGGTGGAGATGGTTATCCCGGTCGAGTGGCGGGAGGAATACAAGAGCAAGCTCAAAGCGCGCGAAACGCTGCAGCTTACCAACCGTGCCGTCGCCGAGCAGAAGGCGACGATCCTCTTTCCCTCCGGGCGCATCGCCTACTGGGCGAATGGGCGCCTCAACGAACGGCCGTGGAAGACCTCGGCTGTCGGTCTCGCCCGCAAATACAATCTGCCGATCTTGCCGGTCCATATGAAGGCGCGCAATTCCGGACTGTTCTACTGGTTCGCCAAGTGGTCGACGGAGTTGCGCGACATGACGGTCTTTTACGAGCTTCTCAACAAGAAGGGCGATCGTTTCGAATTCATCATCGGACAGATGATCCCGCCGGAGCAGCTTGAAGGCGATGCCGCGGAGGTAACTGCCGCACTCGAGCGGCACACGGTTCACCGCCTTGCAGCGGACGGGGACGCGTTGTTCTCGCGGTGAACGATACGCACTCCTAGCGCTCGTGTCGCTTTTGCGGTTTTCTTTCGGGCGCACGCGGTTCAATTTGCACGCCGATGAAAGACGATTCGCCCGAACTCTTCGCCGCTCCGAAAGCCCGCCTGGTCCCGGTTCTGGTTCCCATGCCGGCGCCGGTTCCCTATTCCTATGCTGTGCCGGAAGGTATGGCAGTCGAACCGGGTTCGATCGTGCAGGTGCCGCTCGGGCCCCGTCAGGTGATCGGCGTCGTCTGGGACGGACCGGAGGGAGGCGAAGTCGACCCGCGAAAGCTACGACCGATCGAGAAGGTTTTTGACTGTCCTCCTATCGACAAGGACATGCGCAGCTTTTTGGACTGGGTGGCCGGCTATACCCTGTCGCCGCCGGGGCTCGTCGCCCGCATGGCTCTTCGGGCCCCGGCGGCCCTCGATCCCGACCCTATGGTCGAAGGATTGCGCTTTTCCGGCATTGTACCGGAGCGCTTGACCCCGGCGCGGCGCAAGGTCCTCGACCTCGCGGGAGATGGATTGTCCTGGACGAAGAGCGGCCTTGCCCACGCGAGCGGCGTGTCGGCGAGCGTAATCGACGGGCTCGCTGCCCAGGGCGCGTTCGAGACCGTTTTCCTGCCGCCGCCTCCTCTTGTCGCGAAGCCGGACGCGGATTACGCGCCGGCACGCCTGGAGGGATCTCAGAAGGAAGCGGCGGAGGATATCCTCGAAGGTATCCGGAGCGGCGGGTTTTCGGTTGCCTTGATCGACGGTGTCACCGGGTCCGGCAAGACCGAGGTCTATTTCGAGGCGATCGCGGAGACGATCCGGCAAGGCCGGCAGGTACTCATCCTGTTGCCGGAAATCGCACTCACGGCGAATTTTCTGGAACGTTTCCACGATCGCTTCGGATCGAAACCGGCGGAATGGCATTCCGATCTCGCCACCCGCACGCGGGAAAAGGTCTGGCGGCAAGCCGCGACCGGCGAAGTCCGCGTCGTCGCCGGTGCGCGATCGGCTCTCTTCCTTCCGTTCGAAGATCTCGGCCTGATCATTGTCGACGAGGAGCACGACCCGGCGTTCAAGCAGGAGGACCGGGTTTTCTACAACGCTCGCGATATGGCGGTGGTTCGAGCCAGGATCGGCGACTTTCCTGTCGTTCTGGTTTCCGCAACGCCCTCCGTGGAAAGCCAGGTCAACTGCCTTGCCGGGCGCTACCGGCGCATTCATCTGCCGACGCGATTTGCCGGTGCGGCGCTGCCGGACCTTCACCTCGTCGACATGCGGCGACATCCGCCGGAACGTGGCGGCTTCCTTTCCCCCGTTCTGCTGAAAGCTGTCGGCAAGACGGTGGAGCGTGGCGAACAGGCACTGCTTTTCCTCAACCGTCGCGGCTATGCGCCCCTGACGCTCTGCCGGGTCTGCGGCCACCGCTTCCAGTGCCCGCAATGCTCGAGCTGGCTGGTGGAACATCGCTTTCGCGGCCAGATCCAGTGCCATCAGTGCGGTTATGCCGAGCCGACGCCACAGGCCTGTCCGGAATGCGGGACGCTTGATCACCTGGTCGCCTGCGGTCCCGGCGTGGAGCGCATCGCCGAGGAGGTCGAGCGGCATTTTCCGGATGCGAGAACGCTGGTGCTTTCCTCGGACTTGGGAGGTGTCAAACGTCTTCGGCTCGAACTGGAGGCGATTGCAAACGGCGAGGCGGACATCGTGATCGGCACGCAGCTCGTCGCGAAGGGCCACAACTTTCCCTTGATGACCCTGGTTGGCATCGTCGATGCGGATATCGGCCTTGCAAACGGTGACCCACGTGCGGCCGAGCGGACCTTCCAGCTGCTCTCACAGGTCACCGGCCGCGCCGGGCGCACCGGGCGCAAGAGCCACGGCCTCATCCAGACGTTCCAGCCTCAGCATCCGGTTATGCAGGCGCTTGTTTCCGGCGATGCCGCAGCATTTTACGAGCGCGAGATCGCCGAACGCGAGCGGGCGAGTCTTCCACCCTTCGGGCGCCTGGTGTCGATCATCGTCTCTGCGGATACGCGCGGGGAGGCGGAAACGCATGCGCGACAACTACGAAATTCGGCACCCTCTATGGACGGCGTCGCGATCCTCGGACCGGCGGAGGCACCTCTCGCCCTGATCCGCGGGCGGCATCGCTTCCGACTGCTGGTCCACGGTCGACGTAGCAGCGACATGCAGACCTTCGTTCGCACCATGCTCGAGCGCGGACCGAAGGAGCGGCGCTCAATCCATGTACAGGTGGACGTCGATCCGCAGAGCTTTCTCTGAGCGGCCGCGCAGGCGCTCTGGAAAATGGCCGGCGATTCCACTAGGGAGAGAAGCGGAAAGCCGACGAATTCCGGCAAGACGAAGACCGGCCGGCGCAAGAGAGGGGCATCATGGAATTCTATTTTCCGACCGAGTTTGGCGAGCAACTGGCCTTCGTATCGGCCGTCATCACGACATTGATCGGTCTTGTCGTGATGTTCGCTCCAGGACTGACGCTCAAGTTTTGCGGGCTCCAACCGCGTGAAGGGAAGGTAGAGGGCTTCGCGGCCGTTCGTTCCTACGGCGGAATGCTTTTCGGCTTCGCGGCGAGTGCGTTGCTGCTCGCCCAGCCGATGGTCTATCTCGCCTTCGGCGCTGCGCTCGCAATGTCTGTCTTCGGACGAATACTCTCGGTCATGTCGGACGGCGGCAGTTCCTTGCGCGGAATTCTACTTTTGGTTGTTGCGGCAGTGCTTGCCTCACTGCCGATAGCCTATGTCTTCGGACTGACTTGAGCTCCGTTAGGCCAGCCTGCCCGAGGTCTTTGTCCAATTCGCCGCGGCCGGGTACAAAATTGCCGGTTTGGGCTTGTGCTAAAGGCGTAATCGGGCAATACGCGTGTTGCGAGTCTAGACTTCGTATGCTAGACGGACCGCGAAATTAGGAGAAAGCAAGTCCGCAAGGCTTGTGTTTCTGGGAAAAACGTAACGATTTCAATACTGTAGCGCTTCCGACCGGAAGCGGCGGCGGTCTTGGATCAAAATCAGGGAATTTTTGCCCGTGGCAGACACATCCCAGCTTATCTCAGGTGTTGCGGAGCGGTATGCTTCCTCGCTTTTCGAGCTCGCGCTCGAAGCCGGCGCCATCGACACCGTGAGTGCCGATCTTGATCGTTTCCAGGCAATGATCGATGGCAGCGCTGATCTGAAGCGCCTCGTTCAGAGCCCGGTCTTCTCTGCGGAAGATCAGGTCAAGGCCGTTTCGGCGCTCTGTGAGAAGGCAGGTATCGGCGGCCTCGTCGGCAATTTCGTCAAGGTCGTGGCCGGCAATCGTCGGCTTTTTGCCGTCTCGGGAATGATCGCGGCGTTCCGCCGTATCGCCGCTCGCCATCGTGGTGAGATCACGGCGGAGGTAACCTCCGCCCATGCGCTGACCGGCGAACAGGAAAAAGAACTGAAGGCGGCGCTGAAGGGCGTGACCGGAAAGGATGTGGCGGTCTCGGTAACCGTCGATCCCTCCATTCTCGGCGGCCTGATCGTCAAGGTCGGCTCCCGCCAGATTGACACGTCTCTTCGCACCAAACTTTCCACCCTTAAGCTTGCACTGAAAGAGGTTGGCTGATGGATATCCGCGCCGCGGAAATTTCCGCAATTCTGAAAGATCAAATCAAAAACTTCGGCAAAGAGGCGGAAGTCTCCGAAGTCGGCCAGGTGCTTTCCGTCGGTGACGGTATTGCCCGCGTTTACGGT
Organism: Rhizobium sp.; assembly: GCA_035299345.1. Taxonomy (GTDB): domain Bacteria; phylum Pseudomonadota; class Alphaproteobacteria; order Rhizobiales; family Rhizobiaceae; genus Allorhizobium. The sequence continues at coordinate 24,909 of DATGWU010000378.1, read as the reverse complement.
CTCGACAATGTCCAGGCCGGCGAAATGGTCGAATTCCCGGGCGGCATCCGCGGTATGGCGCTGAACCTCGAAGCCGACAATGTCGGTGTCGTTATTTTCGGTAACGACCGCGACATCAAGGAAGGCGACACCGTCAAGCGGACCGGCGCCATCGTTGACGTTCCGGTTGGTCCGGAACTGCTCGGCCGCGTCGTCGACGCGCTCGGCAACCCGATCGACGGCAAGGGCCCGATCAATGCGACCCGCCGCTCGCGCGTTGACGTCAAGGCTCCGGGCATCATCCCGCGCAAGTCGGTTCATGAGCCGATGTCGACCGGCCTCAAGGCCATCGACGCCCTGATCCCGGTCGGCCGTGGCCAGCGCGAGCTCGTCATCGGTGACCGTCAGACCGGCAAGACCGCCATCATTCTCGACACGATCCTCAACCAGAAGGCCATTCACGACAATGGTCCGGACGGCGACAAGCTGTATTGCGTCTACGTCGCAATCGGCCAGAAGCGTTCGACGGTTGCCCAGTTCGTGAAGGTTCTCGAAGAGCGCGGCGCGCTCAAGTACTCGATCATCGTTGCTGCAACGGCTTCCGATCCGGCTCCGATGCAGTACCTCGCTCCCTTCGCCGGCTGCGCCATGGGTGAATACTTCCGCGACAATGGCCAGCACGCCCTGATCGGCTATGACGACCTTTCCAAGCAGGCCGTCTCCTACCGTCAGATGTCGCTGTTGCTGCGCCGCCCGCCGGGCCGCGAAGCTTATCCGGGCGACGTGTTCTACCTGCACTCGCGTCTCCTCGAGCGTGCGGCAAAGCTTTCCGACGAGCGTGGCGCCGGCTCGCTGACCGCTCTGCCGGTCATCGAAACCCAGGGCAACGACGTTTCGGCCTTCATTCCGACCAACGTGATTTCGATCACCGATGGCCAGATCTTCCTCGAAACCGATCTTTTCTACCAGGGTATCCGCCCGGCCGTTAACGTCGGCCTCTCGGTTTCCCGCGTCGGTTCTTCGGCGCAGATCAAGGCGATGAAGCAGGTTGCCGGTTCGATCAAGGGCGAACTCGCCCAGTATCGCGAAATGGCCGCCTTCGCACAGTTCGGTTCTGACCTTGACGCCGCAACCCAGCGCCTGCTGAACCGCGGTGCGCGTCTGACCGAACTTCTGAAGCAGCCGCAGTTCTCGCCGCTCAAGACGGAAGAACAGGTTGCGGTGATCTTCGCCGGTGTGAACGGTTACCTCGACAAGATTGCCGTCAATCAGGTCGGCAAGTTCGAACAGGGTCTGCTCTCCTACCTGCGGTCGGAAGGTAAAGCTATCCTCGACACCATCCGTGCGGAAAAGGCCATCAGCGATGACACCAAGGGCAAGCTCAAGGCTGCTCTTGACGCCTTCGCCAAGTCTTTCGCGTAACGGGGCTCAAGCCAAGGACGGATAACGGATGCCTTCACTTAAGGATCTGAAAAACCGGATCGCCTCCGTCAAGGCGACGCAGAAGATCACCAAGGCGATGAAAATGGTCGCCGCGGCGAAGCTGCGTCGTGCGCAGGAGGCGGCCGAGGCCGCCAGGCCCTATTCGCAGCGCATGAGCATCGTTCTCGCCAATATCGCCCAGGCGGTCGGTGGTGACGACAGCGCTCCGGCGCTGATGACGGGTACCGGCAAGGACGACGTGCACCTGCTCGTCGTCTGCACGGCCGAGCGTGGCCTGTGCGGCGGCTTCAACAGCCAGATCGCGCGCTTTGCGCGTGACCACGCCCGCAGGCTGCTCGCCGCCGGCAAGACGGTGAAGATCTTCTGTGTCGGCAAGAAGGGTTATGACGCCCTTCGCCGTGAGTTCGGTCCGCTGATCGTAGACCGGACGGATCTCCGCGAAGTAAAGCGGATTTCCTTCGAGAACGCCGACGTGATCGGCCGCAAGGTGATCGGCATGTTCGGCAAGGGCGAGTTCGACGTCGCGACGCTGTTTTATTCGGAGTTCAAATCCGTCATCAGCCAGGTGCCGACGGCGCAGCAGTTGATCCCGGCCGCGGCTCCGGAAGCGCCCGCGACGACAGGCGCCACCGCGGTCTACGAATATGAGCCGGACGCTGGCGCGATCCTTCAGGATCTCATTCCGCGCAATATTTCGGTTCAGATCTTCCGGGCCCTGCTTGAAAACGTCGCCGGTGAAATGGGCGCCAAGATGAGCGCAATGGACAATGCGACGCGCAATGCCGGCGAGATGATCAACAAGCTTACGCTTTCGTACAACCGACAGCGCCAGGCCCAGATCACCAAGGAACTCATTGAAATCATTTCGGGCGCGGAAGCGCTCTGAGGTTAAGGAAAGAGGGTAAGAAACATGGCTAAGGCAGCTACCCCGAAATCTACCGCGGCGAAGGCCGCAACCGGCTCCGCAGGCCGGGTTACCCAGGTCATCGGTGCTGTTGTTGACGTTGCGTTCGACGGCGAGCTGCCTGCGATCCTGAACGCGCTGGAAACCGTGAACGGCGGCAATCGCCTCGTTCTCGAAGTTGCTCAGCACCTCGGCGAAAATCAGGTTCGCACGATTGCCATGGACTCGACCGAAGGTCTGGTTCGCGGCCAGCCGGTTACCGATACCGGCGCTCCGATCACCGTTCCGGTCGGTCCCGAGACGCTCGGCCGCATCATGAACGTCATCGGCGAACCCGTCGATGAAGCTGGCCCGCTGGTCACCTCCGGCAAGCGCGCCATCCACCAGGAAGCCCCGGCCTACATCGAGCAGTCGACCGAAGCTCAGATCCTCGTCACCGGCATCAAGGTCGTCGACCTTCTCGCTCCTTATGCCAAGGGCGGCAAGATCGGCCTGTTCGGCGGCGCCGGTGTCGGCAAGACGGTTCTCATCATGGAACTGATCAACAACGTCGCCAAGGCGCACGGTGGTTACTCGGTGTTCGCCGGCGTGGGTGAGCGGACCCGCGAAGGCAACGACCTCTATCACGAAATGATCGAGTCGGGTGTCAACAAGCACGGCGGTGGCGAGGGCTCCAAGGCTGCCCTCGTTTACGGCCAGATGAACGAACCGCCGGGCGCCCGTGCTCGCGTCGCTCTGACCGGTCTGACGATCGCTGAAGATTTCCGCGACAAGGGTCAGGACGTTCTGTTCTTCGTCGACAACATCTTCCGCTTCACCCAGGCTGGTTCGGAAGTGTCCGCACTTCTCGGCCGTATCCCGTCGGCCGTTGGCTATCAGCCGACGCTCGCCACCGACATGGGCGCCATGCAGGAACGTATCACCACCACGACCAAGGGTTCGATCACCTCGGTTCAGGCCATCTACGTTCCCGCCGACGACTTGACCGACCCGGCGCCGGCAACCTCGTTCGCCCACCTGGACGCAACGACCGTTCTGTCGCGTTCGATCGCCGAAAAGGGCATCTATCCGGCGGTTGACCCGCTCGACTCCACCTCGCGCATGCTCGACCCGCTGGTCGTCGGCGAAGAGCACTACGAAGTCGCTCGTAAGGTTCAGTCGACGCTGCAGCGCTACAAGGCTCTCCAGGACATCATCGCCATTCTTGGCATGGACGAACTGTCGGAAGACGACCGCATCGCGGTTGCCCGCGCCCGCAAGATCGAGCGCTTCCTGTCGCAGCCGTTCTTCGTCGCCGAAGTCTTCACCGGCTCGCCGGGCAAGCTGGTTGCTCTCGAAGACACGATCAAGGGCTTCAAGGGTCTCGTCAACGGCGAGTATGACCACCTGCCGGAAGCGGCCTTCTACATGGTCGGCTCGATGGACGAAGCCATCGAAAAGGCCAAGAAGCTGGCTGCCGAAGCTGCCTGATAGCAGGCTTGGCGCGCGCTCTTTCGGCGCGCGCCTCTCCTTCTCCTTTGAAAAAGTGAAGAGTCATGGCCGACAATTTCAATTTTGAACTCGTTTCGCCCGAACGCCTCCTGCTTTCCGAAAAGGTAAGCGAAGTCGTCATTCCGGCTACGGAAGGCGAAATGACCGTCATGGCCAATCATGCCCCGACCATGACCACGATCAAGCCGGGTGTCGTTTCGGTGAAGCTTGCCTCCGGGCAGACCAGCCGGTACGTCGTTTTCGGCGGCTTCGCAGATATCCTTCCGACCGGCTGCACGCTTCTGGCGGAGTCGGCAGTCGAGATGAGCGAACTGAACCGGGAGACGTTGGTGAAGCGCATCGATTCGGCCAAGGCCGAGCTCGAAAAGGCCGACAGCGCGGAGCACAAGACCAAGCTCGAGCAGTATCTTGCCGAATTGACGCATCTCAACGGGGTCATCATACCGGCGTGATTTCCGATCAGGGAAACTAGAGAAAGGCGGCCGAAAGGTCGCTTTTTTGTCTTTCGGGGCTGGTGGGCGAGCCGTTCACCGCAGCTTGACGCGTGTGTCTCAATCAGCGAACCTGAATGACGGTGCGGCGGGCATCGAGCGACATCGGCAGGTGAGCATGAAGGTCGGCATCGTGGGTGCAGGCATGGTCGGCAGTTCAACCGGCTACGCCTTGGCGATGACGGGCGGCGTCAGCGAAATTGTTTTCGTCGACCGGAACGAGGCTCTGGCCCGTGCGCAGGCAGAGGATATTTCCCACGCCGTGCCGTTTGTCTCGGCAACCACTGTCAGATCTGGCGCCTACGCCGATCTTGCGGACGCCGGCGTCGTTATCCTCGCCGCTGGTGTCAACCAGAAGCCGGGCGAGACGCGGCTTGCACTGCTCGAGCGCAATGCCGAGATCTTTCGGGAGGTTGTCGGAGCCGTCGGAACAGCCGCGCCCGAAGCGATTCTGCTCGTCGCTACCAATCCCGTCGACATCATGACCGCAGTGGCGACCAAGCTGTCGGGACTGCGGCCGCAGCGAGTTATTGGTTCGGGGACAATCCTCGACACCGCCCGCTTTCGCAGTCTCATCGGCCGCCATTTGGGTATCGCACCACAATCGGTACACGCCTATGTGCTCGGTGAGCACGGAGACAGCGAGGTCCTAGCCTGGTCCAATGCGCGTGCGGGATCGATTGCGCTGGAAACCTTTGCCGATCAGATCGGCAAGCGGCTCGACGCTTCTGTTCGGCAGAGTATCGACGACGGCGTCCGCAATGCCGCCTATCGGATCATTGGTGGCAAGGGTGCGACCTACTATGGCATCGGCGCGGGTCTCGCGCGGGTCGTCAAGGCGATCACCCACGACCAGCGCGATGTCCTTTCGGTGTCGATCGTAACGGGTATGGTGGAGGGTGTGTCCGATGTCGCACTCTCGGTGCCGCGCGTTATCGGTGCGGACGGCGTGCTTGCCGATCTCTTTCCCGAGCTTGACCACGAGGAACGGGCGGCCCTGCGGAGAAGTGCAATGCTGATCAAGGAAGCGACGGAGCCTCTTCGCTTCTGACGGAAAGACCGCAATACTGCGGCTTGGTTTTGCGAGACAGATACACTATGACATTTCGTGAATTAGGCATATGCGTGCCTCAACGGAACCACGATGGTAGTAGCCTTGCTGGACAACGTGAACGATAAGAGCCGTCTCGACGACTTCATGTCGAAAGCAGCGGCCGCGAGTGAATTGCTGAAAGCGCTTTCCCACGAATCGCGCCTGCTCATTCTCTGCATCCTCGTGAACGGCGAGCGGACTGTCAGCGAGATCGAGGCGATCCTCGGCATTCAACAGGCGGTGGTCTCTCAGCACCTCGCGCGGCTGCGGATCGAGGAACTGGTCAAGACACGCAGAGAGGGCCGGCAGGTCTATTACAGCATCGCCAACCCCGGTCTCAACGACCTTCTCGCCGTTCTTTACCGGATGTATTGCGAGCCGGAAGGCAATAACCGCTCCTGATCGCGATCCTGTCGCCGCTTCCCGCGCCGACGAGAGCTGTGCTATTCCTCATGCAGAGGAGCGGCGATGATCGACAAACTGGAATTCTTTATCGCCCTGGCGCGCGAGCGACACTTCGGGCGGGCGGCTGAGGAGTGCGGAATTTCGCAGCCGACGCTTTCGGCCGCGATTCGCCAACTCGAGGATCAGCTCGGTGTCGTGTTGGTCCAGCGCGGTTCCCGCTTCCAGGGGCTGACGCCGGAAGGGCAGCGCGTGCTCGAATGGGCGCGGCGTATCGTCGGCGACACCCGCACGATGCGCGAGGAGATGCGGGCCGCACGCCATGGATTGGCCGGCCATGTCCGGATAGCGGCCATCCCGACGGCGCTCGCCATCGTTCCAAGAATCACGGAACCCTTCCAGGTCAAGCATCCGGACGTGACGTTCTCGGTGATCTCGCGGACATCGCTGCAGGTTCTGAGCCAGCTCGAGAACTTCGAGGTGGATGTCGGCATCACCTATCTCGACAACGAGCCGCTTGGACGTGTCAGCATGGTGCCGCTTTATGCGGAGCGCTACCATCTCATCACTGCCTCGGATTCGCCTCTGGCCGATCGCGAGACTGTGACTTGGCGCGAGGTCGCTGATCTTCGGCTTTGTCTATTGACGGCGGACATGCAGAACCGCCGCATCATCAACCAGCATATGGCTGAAGCAGGCGTGGTGCCCAAGCCTACGCTCGAGTCAAACTCGATGATCGTGCTCTTTTCGCACATCCGCACCGGCCGATGGGCCTCGATCATGCCGAAGAACGTTGCGGAATCTTTCGGTTTTTCCGCCGGTATCCGGATGATCCCTCTCGTCGAGCCGGAGGCCGAGCACGTCGTCGGCCTCGTCGCCCAGCATCGTGAGCCGTTCACGCCACTTGTTTCGGCCTTGCTGCACGAAGGCCGGAGGCTGGCCGAGGTCGAGGCGTTTTGATAGGTTTTATCTATCGACTGACGAAACACCATTATTGACCCCGACGCTCCCCGTCGGCCATCCTTGCTATTATAATCAGCGGACGGCGAAGGTTTCCGGTCTCGCGCACTGAGCGGTACAGCGCCTGAACAGAAGACCGGCACGCCCCAAACGGTTCAACACGACCCGCTGAAGCCATTTCGTGTCGGTTTGGGAGGACTGATCATGAATATACGATCATCGGCGGATGACGTTTTGTCTCGCACGAGTGCGATCATCGAAGCGCAAAAGCTCTCGGAAGGGCCAATGCTTCCGATCTTGCATGCGATCCAGGAAGCGTTCGGCTTCATTCCGGAAGATGCAAAGCCCCTCATTGCACATGCCCTCAATCTCTCTCGCGCCGAGGTGCATGGCGTCGTTTCTTTCTATCACGATTTCCGTTCGGAACCTTCCGGCCGGCACGTGCTCAAGCTCTGTCGCGGAGAGGCGTGCCAGTCGATGGGAGCGGACCGGCTCGCAGATGAATTGAAAAGGGCGCTCGATGTGGAGTGGGGCGGTACGACGGCCGACGGTGCCGTAACCGTGGAGCCGGTTTTCTGTCTGGGCTTATGCGCCTGTGCGCCATCGGCAATGCTCGACGGCGAGGTACACGGTCGGCTGGACCGCGAGGGCTGCGAAGCGCTGGTCGCGGAGGTGCGTCGATGACCGTAACCGTATTCGTCCCCTGCGATGCTGCCGCCCTCGCCGTGGGTGCGGACAAGGTCGCCGCGGCGATCTCCCGCGAGATCGAAATGCGTGGTGTCGACGCCCGTGTCGTCCGTAACGGTTCGCGCGGGCTGCTCTGGCTCGAACCCATGGTGGAAGTCAGGACCGAACACGGACGCATCGCCTATGGCCCCGTCAGTCCCGGGGACGTGCCGGGGCTGTTTGCTGCCGGTTTCCTGGAGGGAGGAGCGCACCCGCTTTGCCAGGGGCGGACCAGAGACATCCCCTTCCTGCGCAACCAGACGCGCCTCACCTTTGCCCGCTGCGGTGTCACCGATCCCCTGTCGCTCGAGGACTTCCGCGCCTATAGTGGCCTCAAGGGACTGGAGAGGGCGCTGACGATGTCTCCTGCCGAGATCGTGGCCGCTGTCACCGAGAGCGGACTGCGCGGTCGCGGCGGCGCGGGGTTCCCGACCGGCATCAAGTGGAAGACGGTCCTGGATGCCCCGGGTACGACGAAATACATCGTCTGCAATGCCGACGAAGGTGATTCCGGCACCTTTTCGGACCGCATGGTGATGGAAGGTGATCCGTTCATGCTGATAGAAGGCATGATTATCGCCGGAATGGCGACAGGTGCGACCAAGGGATACGTCTATACCCGGTCGGAGTATCCTCACGCCATCGCGACGATGCGGAAGGCGATCACGATTGCCAGGGAAGCCAACCTTCTCGGCCCCTCCATCCTCGGGTCCGGTCGTGCCTTCGACATGGAAGTCCGCGAAGGCGCCGGCGCCTATGTTTGCGGCGAGGAGACGTCCCTGCTGAACAGCCTTGAGGGCAAGCGCGGGATCGTCAGGGCGAAGCCGCCGCTGCCGGCTTTACAGGGGCTCTTCGGCTGTCCAACGGTGGTGAACAACGTGATTTCGCTCGCGTCCGTTCCCGTCATTCTCGATCGTGGCCCGGCCTTCTATCGGGATTTCGGGGTCGGCCGTTCCCACGGTACGATTCCAATCCAGCTCGCCGGCAACGTCAAGCACGGTGGTCTTTACGAGACGGCATTCGGTCTCTCACTCGGGGAGATCGTCAACGATATCGGCGGTGGCACCTTGAGCGGACGTCCGGTCAAGGCTGTGCAGGTCGGCGGCCCGCTGGGGGCCTATTTCCCGCCCTCGCTCTTCGATACGATCTTCGACTACGAGGCGTTCGCCGCCCGCGACGGGCTCATCGGTCATGCTGGCATCGTCGTTTTCGACGACACCGTCGACATGCTGAAGCAGGCGCGTTTTGCGATGGAATTCTGCGCGATCGAGAGCTGCGGCAAGTGCACGCCTTGCCGGATCGGTTCGACCCGCGGCGTCGAAACCGTCGACAGGATCGCGCATAATATCGAACCGGAGCAGAACAAGGCGCTGCTGGCCGATCTCTGCAACACGATGAAGTTCGGCTCGCTCTGCGCGCTCGGCGGCTTCACACCCTACCCGGTGATGAGTGCGCTCAAACACTTCCCGGAGGACTTCGCGCCGGCGTCCGCCAGGGAGGCAGCGGAATGACAAGGATGACCGTCGCTCTCCGCCGCACCTTTTCTCTTGTTTTCAATCAGGAGGCTCGCCATGCCCCTCGTTCCTGAAATCGATTACGGCACTCCGGCCTCCAGGTCGGAGAACACCGTCACGCTGACCGTCGACGGGAAGCGCGTCACGGTTCCTGCAGGCACCTCAATCATGCGGGCATCGATGGAAGCCGGTATCGAGGTGCCGAAACTCTGCGCGACGGACATGATGGACGCCTTCGGCTCCTGCCGTCTCTGTCTTGTGGAGGTCGATGGGCGCGCCGGCACGCCGGCTTCCTGCACTACGCCGGCGGTCGAGGGGATGGTGGTCCACACCCAGACCGACCGGCTGAAGCAGATCCGCAAGGGAGTGATGGAGCTCTACATCTCCGACCACCCGCTCGACTGTCTCACCTGTGCGGCCAACGGCGACTGCGAGTTGCAGGACATGGCGGGTGCCGTCGGCTTGCGCGACGTTCGCTACGGTTATGACGGCGACAATCACGTCAGGGCACGCAACGACGGCGACATCAACGCGAAATGGATGCCGAAGGACGAGTCCAACCCTTACTTCACCTATGATCCGGCGAAATGCATCGTCTGCTCGCGCTGTGTGCGGGCCTGCGAGGAGGTGCAGGGCACGTTCGCGCTGACGATCGAGGGGCGCGGATTCGACAGCCGGGTCTCGCCCGGGATGCACGAGGATTTCCTCTCCTCCGAATGCGTCTCCTGTGGCGCCTGCGTGCAGGCCTGTCCGACTGCGACTCTCACTGAGAAGTCCGTCATCGAGATCGGCCAGCCGGAGCACTCCGTTGTTACCACCTGTGCCTATTGCGGCGTCGGCTGTTCCTTCAAGGCGGAAATGCGTGGCGAGGAGCTTGTCCGCATGGTGCCATGGAAGGATGGCAAGGCGAACCGGGGTCATTCCTGTGTCAAGGGACGTTTCGCCTGGGGATATGCGACGCATCAGGATCGTATTCTGAATCCGATGATCCGTGAAAAGATCACAGATCCCTGGCGCGAAGTGACCTGGGAGGAAGCACTCGCACATGTTGCCTCCGAGTTCCGCCGCATACAGTACCAATACGGTCGTGACTCGATCGGTGGCATCACCTCGTCCCGTTGCACCAACGAGGAGACCTTCCTCGTGCAGAAACTGGTGCGTGCCGGGTTCGGCAACAACAATGTCGACACATGCGCCCGCGTCTGCCACTCACCGACCGGCTACGGCCTCGGTCAGGCCTTCGGCACGTCGGCTGGCACGCAGGACTTCGATTCGATCGAGCACTCCGACGTCATCATGGTGATCGGCGCCAACCCGTCGGCGGCGCATCCGGTCTTCGCCTCGCGTATGAAGAAGCGCATCCGCCAGGGCGCCAAGCTGATCGTGCTCGATCCCCGCGAGACCGAGACCGTCAATTCGGTCCATGCGAGGGCGGACTTCCACCTGCCGCTCAAGCCCGGCACCAATGTTGCGGTCGTCACGGCGCTCGCCCATGTGATCGTCACCGAAGGCCTGTTCAACGAGGCCTTCATCCGCGAGCGCTGCGACTGGTCCGAGTTCGAGGACTGGGCCGCCTTCGTGTCCGAGCCGCGGCATTCGCCGGAGGAGACCGAAAAGTTCACCGGCGTATCGGCAGATCTCGTGCGCGGTGCGGCCCGGCTCTATGCCCGGGGCGGCAATGGCGCGATCTATTACGGCCTCGGCGTCACCGAACACAGCCAGGGTTCGACGACCGTCATGGCGATCGCCAACCTTGCCATGGCGACCGGCAATATCGGTCGCCCGGGCGTCGGCGTGAACCCGCTGCGCGGGCAGAACAACGTGCAGGGTTCCTGCGACATGGGCTCCTTCCCGCACGAACTGCCGGGCTATCGGCACATCTCGGACGACGCGACTCGGGAAACCTTCGAAAAGATGTGGGGCGTGACGCTCGACAGCGAGCCGGGCCTGCGCATCCCGAACATGCTGGATGCGGCCGTCGACGGTTCGTTCAAGGGCCTTTACATTCAGGGTGAGGACATTCTGCAGTCCGATCCCGACACCAAGCATGTATCCGCTGGCCTCGCCGCCATGGAATGCGTGGTGGTGCACGACCTGTTCCTCAATGAGACGGCCAACTACGCCCATGTCTTCCTGCCGGGCTCGACCTTCTTGGAAAAGGACGGCACGTTCACCAATGCCGAGCGTCGTATCAACCGCGTGCGCAAGGTCATGTCGCCGAAGAACGGCTATGCCGACTGGGAAGTGACGCAGATGCTCGCCCGGGCCATGGGCCTGGTGTGGAACTACAACCATCCCTCGGAGATCATGGACGAGATCGCCGCAACGACGCCGAGTTTCGCCAGCGTGACGTACGATCTCCTGGAGAAGATGGGTTCGGTGCAGTGGCCGTGCAACGAGAAGTTCCCCGAAGGGTCGCCGATCATGCACGTCAACGGCTTCGTGCGCGGCAAGGGCAAGTTCATCCGGACGGAATATGTCGCCACGGACGAACGTACCGGCCCGCGTTTCCCTCTGCTTCTTACCACCGGCCGTATCCTGTCGCAATACAATGTCGGCGCGCAGACACGGCGCACGGAGAACGTCGTTTGGCACGAAGACGACCGGCTTGAAATCCACCCGCACGATGCCGAACAGCGTGGCATCAAGGACGGCGACTGGGTGCGGCTCACCAGCCGTGCAGGCGAAACGACGCTTCGGGCGCTGATCACCGAACGCGTCTCGCCGGGCGTGGTCTATACCACCTTCCACCATCCCGAGACGCAGGCGAATGTCATCACCACCGATTATTCGGACTGGGCGACCAACTGCCCGGAATACAAGGTGACCGCAGTACAGGTTTCACCTTCCAATGGTCCGTCGGACTGGCAGCGTGACTACGAAGACCTGTCGCGGAAGTCGCGCCGTATCGCCGGGAAACTGGAGGCTGCGGAATGAACTCTAAACGCTTCGCTGCTGTGCCTGTGCCGGAGTTTGTCCTCCGGGCGGGCGGCGTGCGGAGCGGCGAGCGCATGGTCCCCGACGAGGTTCCGATTGCTTTCAGCTATGGCGGCACCACCCATGCCGTCATGATGGCGACGCCGGCGGACCTTGAGGATTTTGCCGTTGGGTTCAGCCTCACCGAGGGTATCATCGCCGATCCGGCGGAGATCGTCGGTATAGAGGTCGTTGACGAGGGGCGCGGTATTGACGTGCAGGTGACGCTCGCCGAACCGGTCGCCGACGCCCTTCGTGCACGTCGCCGCCACATGGCGGGGCCCGTCGGCTGCGGTCTGTGTGGAATCGAATCGATCGAACAGGCGCTGAGGCCAGTGCGGTTCGTGGGTGATGGCGAGCTGCGCCTGCGTTCGGAGGAGATCGTGGAGGCGGTCCGGGCGCTGGGCGCGGCGCAACATCTCAACCGGCAGACGCATGCCGTTCATGGCGCCGGCTTCTACGTGCCGGGAAAAGGGGTAGTCGCAATCCGTGAAGACGTCGGGCGTCACAATGCCCTCGACAAGCTCTGTGGAGCCGTCGCCGGGGCTGGCCTTCGCGGCGGAGATGGTGCAATCGTGGTCACCAGCCGTCTCTCGGTCGAGATGGTCCAGAAGGCGGCGGCCCTCGGAAGTCGGTTCCTGCTTGCTGTCTCTGCCCCGACACTTCTTGCGATCGAGACGGCCGAGCAGGCTGGCGTGACGCTCGTCGCCGTCGTTCGCGGCGAGGATTTCGAAGTTTTCACCTACGCTGACCGTATATTGTTTCCAGGAGCCGTTGCCGATGTCGCGTGAGCATACCGCCGAAAAGCTGGTTCGGATGGCGAACCAGATCGCATCCTTCTTTGCGTCCCAACCGGAGGCGACGCGGATCGATGGGGTCGCCACGCATATCAACAAGTTCTGGGAGCCACGCATGCGTCGTCAGCTGTTCGAGATCATCGACGCCGGCGGAGCCGGACTCGACCCGCTGGTTCTCGATGCCGCGAAATTGGTCAAGCGGCCGCAGCCGGCATAGCGTTGCTGGTCATTTGCCGACGTGTCCCGTGGCTTTTGCGACTTCGCCTTCTCTGCTATTCAAGACGGTAGTCTGATCGAGGGGATGGAGAGGCTAGTGCGGGCAGAGACGGTACGGAAGTCAGCCGCCGCCGAACGTGTGCCCGAATTCGGGCCGTGGCTTGCGCAAGCCTCGATTCTCGTGGTCGACGATGAGCCGGGAATGCGTAATTTTCTCGTTCGTACCCTGGGGCCGCGCTGCAAGCGGATCGAGGAGGCGGCTGATACGGACGAGGCGTCCCGCAAGCTTGACCGGCACCACTTCGACGTCGTCATCCTCGACAACATCATGCCAGGCAGGAACGGCGTCGATTGGCTGGTCGAGCAAAGGTCGATCGGCTTTTATGCCGATGCGATCCTCATGACGGCCTACGCAGATCTCGAGACGGCGATTCAGGCACTGAGGGCCGGGGCCGTTGATTTCGTCCTGAAGCCCTTCCGCTCCAACCAGATCCTGAACGCCGTCGCCCGTTGTCTCGATCGCATGCGGCTGCAACGCGAGAATTTCGTTCTGCGCTACGAACTGCGTGCGACCTCCGAGCACATCCTCCTGCGGGATAAGCTAATCGGCGAGTCGCTGGCGATCCGCAGGGTTCGCGAGACGATTGCAAAGGTGGCGCCTCTGCCGACGACCGTGCTGCTGAGTGGTGAGTCGGGCACGGGCAAGGAGGTCGCAGCCCGTTCGATCCATGCGCTCTCGGATCGCGCATCGAAACCGTTCGTGCCGGTCAACTGTGCAGCAATCCCGCCGGACATGATCGAGTCCGAGCTCTTCGGTCATCTCAAGGGAGCCTTCACGGGGGCGGAGACGAATCGCGAAGGCCTGTTCATGCATGCCCAGGGCGGGACGCTCTTCCTCGACGAGATCGGCGAGATGCCGCTTGCGACCCAGAGCAAACTGCTGCGGGCGATCGAAGACAGACGCATACGTCCGGTCGGGGCCGAGCGTGAAGTTCCGGTCGATCTCCGTCTCATATTCGCGACGAATGCGGACCTCGAAGCGCAGGTCAAACAGGGTGCCTTCCGCGCCGATCTGTTCTACCGGATCAATGTGATGCAGCTCTTTCTCCCACCTCTCCGCGAGAGGGATGGCGATGTGCTCGAACTCGCTAGACTGTTCATGGACAAGCTGTCCCAGCAACTCGGCATGCCGCCGGTGGCCATTGATGCCGACGTGACGGCAGCGCTCCTGCACTATCGTTGGCCAGGAAATGTCCGCGAATTGCGGAATCTCATCGAGCGGTCGCTGATCCTGGGAGCCTTCCCCGAAGACTTCCGAGGTCATCGTTCCCCCGCCGCGTCCGGTGCTTCGACACTCGAAGATGTCGAACGGCGACACATCCTAGCGGTTCTCAGGGAGGTTGGCGGTAATCGCGACGAGGCAGCACGGCGGCTGGGAATCTCGCGCAAGACGATTGATCGCAAATGCGCGGCTTGGAATGTCTAAGCCCGCGGCATCTGTCACGCCTGGTGTGGGCGGCTCCTCGATCCGCGTTCGCCTGCTTGCGATCGCATTGCTGCCGACGCTGGTCATACTGCCCGTGCTGCTTGCCGTCACCATGGCGCGATGGGAAGCCAAGTTTGACGCACTCCTGACCTCCAAGGTGAACGGCGATCTCACGATCGCGCACCAGTATCTGTCCCGGATACTCGAAAACACCGGCGAACACCTGAAGGCACTCACGGACTCGGCCGGTTTCCGCGACATCGTCGTCCGGGACGGGACCACCGCACTGCCGGCGTTTCTCGAAGAAAACCGCAAGCGGCTCGGGCTGGATTTCTTGATAGTCATCAGTCGCGAAGGCCCACTTGCCGCCTCTCCGCCGCCTGTCGGAGCCGCCGCCCCGATCCGCGGCGACTGGCCGGTCGTGCGGGCTGCGCTCTCCGGCCGTGCGAGCACGGCCATCGACATCTTCAACAACGAGGAACTGGTCGCCATCTCAGCTGAGCTGGCGAGCCAGGCGCGGCTCGAGCTCGTACCGACCCCGAACGCGCTGCCGACCGATCGAACCATCGAGAACCGCGGCATGGTCGTCCATTCCGCGAGTCCCGCATTCGTGCCGGGCCGCGGTAACGTCGCGCTGGTCGGCGGAATCCTGCTCAACCAGAACCTCGTCTTCATCGACACGATCAACGATCTCGTCTACCGCGAAGCCAGCCTACCGACCGGCAGCCGCGGAACCGCGACGCTCTTTCTCGACGACGTGCGAATTAGCACGAATGTCCGGCTCTTCGAGGACAAGCGGGCACTGGGTACGCGCGTGTCCAAGTCCGTTCGCGATGCGGTGCTTGACCATGGTCGGGTCTGGCTCGACAGCGCCTTCGTCGTCAATGACTGGTACGTTTCCGCCTACGAGCCGATCAGTGACAGCTACGGCAGGAGAGTCGGCATGCTTTATGTCGGCTTCCTTGAAGCGCCGTTCGCTCGCGCCAAGACAGAGACCCTGATCGGTATCGGCCTTGCATTCCTTGCCGTGACCGCTGCCAGCGTTCCGATCTTTCTGCGCTGGGCGCGAGGAATCTTCAAGCCGCTGGAGCGCATGACGGCGACGATCGGCAGGGTCGAGGAGGGGGAACTCGGTGCCCGCACAGGTCTCCCGCCCGCCGACGATGAGATCAGCCGTGTGGCGCACCATCTCGACACGCTTCTGGACCAAGTCCAGCAGCGCGATCGCGAACTCCGGACGTGGAATGAGGAGCTCAATGCCCGCGTCGCCGCCCGAACGCACGAGCTCGAGATCGCCAACAGACAGCTCGAGGCGACGACCAAGCAGCTGATTATGTCCGAAAAGCTTGCCGCAATCGGCGAGATCACGGCCGGAGTCGCTCACGAGATCAACAATCCCATAGCTGTCCTGCAAGGCAACCTCGACGTCGTTCGCAGCGTTCTCGGCGCCGACGCGGCGGATGCCGCAACCGAGTTCCGCCTGATCGACGAACAGATCCACCGGATCAGCCAGATCGTGACGAAACTGCTGCAGTTCGCGAAACCGGAGGAATACGCCGGGTATGTCGAACGGCATGTCGTTGCGGATGTCATCTCCGATTCCCTGCCGCTCGTGCACCACCTCCTGAACAAAGGCGCAATCGCGGTATTACGCGAGGATACGGCAGAGCGGCTTGTGCTGATGAACCGCACGGAGCTCCAGCAAGTATTGGTGAACCTCATCGTCAATGCCATCCACGCCATGCCGGACGGCGGAACGCTGACACTGAAGAGTCGAGACGAGGATCGCGAAGGGCGACGGGGTGTTGCGATCACGGTGGCAGATACTGGCGTCGGGATGATACCCGACGTGCTGCACCGCATCTTCGATCCCTTCTTTACCACCAAACGGCAGGGCGGAACCGGTCTCGGCCTGTCGATCAGTCAAACGCTGGTTACGCGACAGGGTGGCAGCTTGGCCGCCGAGAGCCGTCCGGGAGGGGGAACCACTTTCACGATCTGGCTTCCCGAGGCGGACTGACACAGCCCCGCTCGGACAAAATGTCGCACCAAATTCGGACAAAATGTCCTAATTGCTGAGCGGGCGCGACCTAACGCACTGAAAAATCTAGAGCCGTCTTCTGGCACGCGGGTTGCTCCCTAACTCTCGCGTCCGGCGCATCGTCAGACATTCGGTCGCCGGAAGCGGGAGAGCGAGTCGTTTGCGCGGCATCGCAGGGGAGGCAGAGCGCAGCGTCTTCGTAGACGGGGACCAGTGCCGGTTTGCCTGCAAGCAGATGGACCCGCCGGCTTCGACCGGCGGAAGGGAGGAGAACAGGAATGACTGCCACAACGGAAACACTGACCGACGGTTACGGTGCGGGTTTGCTCGACCGCGAACGCATCATCGCAAAACCGGGCTTCAATCGCTGGCTCGTGCCGCCGGCGGCGCTCGCCATTCATCTCTGCATCGGCATGGCTTACGGCTTCTCGGTTTTCTGGCTACCGCTCACCAAGTCGATCGGAATCAACCAGTCGGTTGCCTGTACCGATCTCACGCTTTTCTCGGCCCTCTTCACCACGACATGCGACTGGCGGGTGAGTGACCTCGGCTGGATCTATACACTTTTCTTCGTCCTGCTCGGTTCGTCCGCCGCGATCTGGGGCGGTTGGCTGGAGCGGGTCGGCCCCCGTCGCGCCGGCTTCGTCTCGGCCTGCTGCTGGTGCGGAGGCATTCTGATTGCTGCACTCGGCGTCATCTTCCATCAACTCTGGCTGATGTGGATCGGTGCAGGGGTGATCGGCGGTATCGGCCTCGGTCTCGGCTACATCTCACCCGTCTCGACGCTGATCAAGTGGTTTCCCGACCGTCGTGGGATGGCGACAGGGATGGCCATCATGGGCTTCGGCGGCGGCGCGATGATCGGTGCACCGCTTGCCGACATGCTGATGAACGTCTTCAGGAGCGAGACCTCCGTCGGCGTTTGGCAGACGTTCGTCGTCATGGCTGGCGTCTACTTCGTGTTCATGATGGGGGGCGCCTTCGGCTACCGCATTCCGCCCGCCGGGTGGCGTCCGGACGGCTGGCAGCCGAAGGTTACCGGAAATGCCATGATCACACATGGCCACGTCCATTTGCGCGATGCGCACAAGACTCCGCAATTCTGGCTGATCTGGGCCGTGCTCTGCCTCAACGTATCGGCGGGGATCGGTGTGATCGGCATGGCCTCGCCGATGTTGCAGGAGATTTTCGCGGGCTCGCTGATCGGCGTTCCGGACCTGAAATTCGCCGACCTCAACAAGGAACAGCTTGCGGCTGTTGCAGCGATCGCCGCCGGCTTCACCGGCCTGCTCTCGCTCTTCAATATCGGCGGACGGTTCTTCTGGGCGTCGCTTTCCGACAAACTCGGGCGCAAGAACACCTACTATGTCTTCTTCCTGCTCGGCATTCTGCTCTATGCCTCCGCTCCATGGGCGGCCGGCATCGGCAGCAAGGTGTTCTTCGTCGCCGCCCTGTGCGTTATCCTGTCCATGTACGGTGGCGGGTTTTCGACCGTTCCGGCCTATCTCGCGGACATTTTCGGCACGCAGTTCGTCGGCGCGATCCACGGTCGTCTCCTGACGGCCTGGGCGACGGCCGGCATCATCGGGCCGGTGGTTGTGAACTATATACGTGAAGCGCAGATTGCCGCCGGCATTCCCCGCGCGCAGGTCTACGACTTCACCATGTATATCCTCGCCGGGTTGCTGGCGCTCGGGCTCATTGCCAACACGCTGGTCAGGCCGCTCTCGGAAAAATGGTTCATGTCGGACGACGAGGTCGCCGCATTGCAGGCGAAGAGCCAGTCGAACAACGCCGGCCCGACCGGCTCCTTCGGGATCGGCAAGGGCGGGTTCGACAGTAAGGCGCTGGCCGCCTGGGCCATCGTTGGTTTCCCGATCCTCTGGGGTGTCTGGATCACGCTGCAGAAGACCTTCGTGCTCTTCAGCTGAGTCGGACGGGAAGATCATCCACTTTTGAGGGGGCGGACCAAAAGTCCGCCCTCTTTCATTCACTTCAATTGAGCCAGAGGCGTATGAGTGCTGCTTCCGGCGTTTCCAGTCCACCGTTCTCGACGCCGGTCGCCCAGAGACCCGCCCCCGCGGCGTAGGTTCCGGGCGTCAAGCCGCCCGCCTCGCACTGGCTCACCGCGCGTATCCGCTTGCCCGCGGCAACGGCCTCGGCAAGAGCCTTCAGGGTCGCCTGGTCGGACGGTGCCGTACCTGCGCCGAAAACGCGCAGGACAGCGCCGTCCAGCGTCGCGAGGATCGTCTCCAGCGCCTCAGCCGGCAGACCCGGCGAAAGCGTCAGGATGGCGAGGCGGCGGGCGTGGAAGCTGCGTCTTGACGGTGTCGGTTGTGGTTGCTGTGGCTGCGAGCGGAACGACAGAGCCTCGTGGCTGTGGTGTTTCACAAGACCCTCTGCCGGCAATAGCGAACCGGCAAAAGCCAGATGCACGCCTTCACCGGTCTTAATGGCCGCCTCGATCGCCAGCGCAAGGTTACCTTCGGCGTCGCCGCCCATCCCGAGTGGCGTCATTGAGCCGCAAAGGATGATCCTTCGGCCCTCTCCGGCAAGCGCCTGCGAAAGCGCGGCGCCGGTGAAGGCCATGGTGTCGGTACCATGGGTCACAATAGCCGGGATGTCGGGGTGGGCGCGGATGACCGAAAGCATCGCATTCCATCCGTCCGGCCCCATGTCGGCGCTGTCGATCAGTGGATCGAAGACATGGCTGTGGAGGAAAACACCTGCCTGCAGGCGTTCTGCCAACGCCGCTTCGACGAGGCCTTTGACCGGAGCGAGGCCATCGGGCCCTGGCGCCATGCCGATTGTGCCGCCGGTGTGGATGAGAAGCAGTTGCATGACGTTGAAACCCCGGAAGATCGTGTCCGCCTCTGGTACGTCAGGTGCCGTCCGCGATCAACTCACCTGACGAAGGATGGCGCGCACGTAATGGCGCCCGACGCTACCCGATAGCGCCGGGCTGCCTAAATCAAAACATCGCAGGCTGCGATCAGGCGGCGAGGTCGTCGGCTTCCGTGCCCTTAAACATCTTCGAGAGGTTCAGGAAGCAGATCATGCCGTTCTCGGTGGCGATGATGCCTTCCGAGAAGGACTTGTCGAACGAGGCCGAAATCTCCGGCACCGGCTGCACCTGGGAGCTCGGGATCGTCAGGATGTCGGAGACTCGATCGACGAGCATCCCGATGACCATGTTGTGGACTTCGGCGACCACAATGGCGCTACGCTCGTTGGCGACCGTGCTCTTCATGCCGAGCTTGTAGGCAAGATCAATGATCGGGATGACGGAGCCGCGGAGATTCATGACGCCGATCACATCGGCCGGTGCATGCGGAATGGGGGTCGACGGCGCCCAGCCGCGGATTTCGCGAATGGTCGTCGTCTTCACGCAGAACTCCTGATCGTGAAGGCGGAAGGCGATGATCTCGAGAGTATCGCCGCCGAAGGTCGTGGAGTTGATCGTCGTTGCCATCAGTGTGTTCCCAGTCCTTTTGTCTTTCGCAGAGCACCGGCGCCGAAACGTCCTTGCTCACGCCATGAAAACGCGTACCGGCGATGCGACGGACCGGGCTGCGGCAGTGACATCTCGTCTCGCTCCGTGCACCGTAGCGCAAGAGTGTTGCTCAAATCTAAATCCGAGACGGCACAGGGGAACTGCAGCCGGCAGCGGCCAAAGACCCGCCACCTTCACGCGCTTTTCGACAGTACGGCGTCGATGTTTTCGATTGCCCAATCCACCTGGTCCCTGGTGATGACCAGCGGTGGCGCGAGGCGAATCGTATTCACGTGGGTATCCTTGGCGAGAATGCCGCGATCCTTCATGGCGTAGCAGTACTTGCGGGCACCACCTGCCTCGGGCAAGAGCTCGACCGCCATCATCAGGCCGCGTCCGCGAACTTCCCGGATCATGTTGGAACGGATCGACCGAAGACCGTCCATGAAGTAAGCGCCCATCCTCTCGGCGTTTTCGATCATGCCTTCCTCGATCAACACCTTGAGCGCTTCGCGGGCGATCGCGCAGGCAAGCGGATTGCCGCCGAAAGTCGAGCCATGCTGTCCAGGCTGAAGGACTCCGAGCACTTCGGAGTTCGAAAGCACCGCGGAGACGGGATAGAAGCCGCCGGAGAGGGCCTTGCCGATCAGGGTCACGTCCGCCTCGATGCCCTCGTGCTCCTCGGCCAGCAGTTTGCCGGTTCGACCGAGCCCGGTCTGGATCTCATCGAGGATCAGCGTGACATTGCGCTCGGTGCAGAGTTCGCGCACGCGCCGAAAATAGCCGGCGGGGGGAATGATGACGCCGGCCTCGCCCTGGATCGGCTCGATGAGGGCACCGACCGTGTTCGCGTTGATCGCGGCCTCCAACGCGGCGGCATCACCGAAAGGCACGATGGTGAAGCCCGGCGTGTAAGGACCGAAGCCTTCGCGGGCGTCCGGATCGGTCGAGAAGCTGATGATGCTCAACGTGCGGCCGTGGAAGTTTTCCGAACAGACGATGATCTCGGCCTTGTTCTTCTCAACGCCCTTTACCTCGTAGCCCCATTTGCGGACCGCCTTGATCGCCGTCTCGACGGCTTCCGCGCCGGAGTTCATCGGCAGGATCTTGTGCGAGCCGGTAAGCGCTGCGAGTTCTTCGTAGAAGAGAGCGAGCTGGTCGTTGCGGAAGGCGCGCGAAGTTAGCGTCAGCTTGGAGGCCTGTTCCGTCATGGCGGCCAAGATGCGCGGGTGGCAGTGCCCCTGGTTGACGGCCGAATAGGCCGACAGACAATCGAGGTAGCGGTTCCCGTCGCTGTCCCAGACATGCACGCCCTGGCCTCGCGTCAGGACGACATCGAGAGGCTTGTAGTTATGGGCGCCGAGGCGGTGTTCGGTGGCAATGAGTTCGGCTGTCTGCGACATGACGGCGTTCCTTGTGGCTCAGGCGGAGCGGGTTGGGCGATCGAGGACGCGGCGGCCGAAAAGGCTCGCCGCAAGATCGACGAGGACGCGGGCACTCTTGCCGCGATCGTCCAGAAAAGGGTTCAGTTCGACGAGGTCGAGCGAGGAGACGAGCCCGCTGTCGTGCAGCATCTCCATGATGAGGTGCGCCTCGCGGAAGGTCGCTCCGCCCGGTACCGTGGTCCCGACACCGGGAGCGACGTCCGGGTCGAGGAAATCGACGTCGAGGCTTACATGCAGGAGGCCGTTGCTGCCCTCGACCTCGGCGAGAATTCTGCGCATGATTGCGCCGACACCCTCTTCGTCCACGGCCCGCATGTCGAACACGTTGACCTCGTGTCTGGCGATCGCGACGCGCTCCTCCTCGTCCACCGAGCGGATACCGACCTGATAGACCCGCTTGGGATCGACGAACGGCCGGTCGGACGGAAGGATGGGAGCGAACTCGGCCTGACCGCAGAAGAAGGCGACCGGCATTCCGTGCATGTTGCCGGAGGGGGAGGTCTCCGGCGTGTTGAAGTCAGCATGGGCATCCAGCCAGAGGACGAAAAGCGGGCGGCCGACCTGTCCGGCGTAGCGTGCCATGCCTGAAACGCTGCCCATCGACAGGCTATGGTCGCCACCGAGCGCCACCGGCAGGCTGCCGGCGTCGGCGGCATCGAACGTTGCCTTCTCGAGGGCGCGGGTGAACGCGGCGACAGTGGGAAGATTGCGAGCCCTTGCGCTTGTGGCGAGGTCGTCCGCCGGTTCCGGCCGGAGATCGCCCGCATCGCTGACGCGATAGCCGAGTTCCTGCAGGACATGCCCGATCCCGGCTATCCTGAGGGCCGCCGGTCCCATCGCGCAACCGCCGCGGCCGGAGCCTTCCTCGACCGGCACTCCGATCAGTGTCACTGCCTTCCGCTGCGCCTGCATTCGCTGCTCCCTGTCTTCTCTTGGGGATTATCTCTGCGCACCGCGTCGGCAAAAAGATGGAAAAGTGTCGAAAAGAAAGTTAGATATCGCAAAGTGACAAGTCATTCTGACGGAATGTGACCCTTGGACGATCTCGATCACGCCATACTCGCCGCATTGCGCCACAATGCCAGGATCGCCGTGTCATCGCTTGCGGCGATGACCGGCGCTTCGCGCGCCACCATTTCCGCACGGATCGACCGGCTGGTTGCAGATGGTACCATCGCAAGCTTCACCATCAAAACCGGAAGTGAGCTGCGTGCGGCCGGTGTCCGCGCGATCGTGATGATCGAGGTCGTCGGCAAGTTCGCGGACAAGGTTGCCCATCAACTGCGGGGCTTGCCCGAGGTGCGCGCGCTCCACAGCACCAACGGCCGATGGGACTTTGTCGCCGAACTCGAGGATCGCGACCTCGCGTCCTTCGACGAGACGCTGCGGCGCATCCGTCTCATCGAAGGCATCAATACCACCGAGAGCAACATTCTCCTGAAGACGAGCAAAGTGAGCTACTGAGCCGCCTTGCCGCAACGGCGAAGCGGGACGACGTCCGTGGCTCAGTATTCCTTCTCGTAGAAGATGCCGGCGCCTCCGGAGCCGTCACCGCCGGCCTCGCCCTTCAGTTTGACACCACGGCCGACATCGAGATTGATGATGGCCCGGCCCGTGCCGTTGGCACCTTGCTCGAGTTCGATATAGGTGCGTTCGTTCAAGTACTTGCCGGCCCGGAACTGGGCCTGACCTCGCTCATCGGTCGTGATGTCGAGATTGTCGATGCCGATTGCGCCACGCAGGCTGTTGAAGAGTGACGTCTGCCCACCGGCGAGCTGGCCCACCGCGTCCGCAAGCTGCGCGATCTGGAGCGCCGAAAGCCGGGTCATTGACTGACCGAAAATGAGTTGTGCCAGGATCTCGTCTTGCGGCAGGGCCGGCGAGGACGAGAAGGCGACCTGCGGATTGTTGGCGAGGCCCGAGAGCGTCACCGTGATCGTCGTGCTGCCGGAGGTCGTGGTGGCTTCCATGTCTAGAATGGGGATCAGGCCGCCGCCGAAGGTGATCGTGCCTCGCGTGATGTCCAGCCGCTTGGTCAGGATAGCCAGGCGGCCACGTCGCAGCGTGAAGGCGCCACTGACTTCGGGATTGGCAGCCGTTCCCCTCAGAACGAGCGAGCCGCCGAGTTCGGCATCGATGCCGCGACCGCGCACGAACACGCGGGAGGGCGAGGAAACGGCAAGATCAAGCTGGACACTGGAACTGCTGCCGCGCGCCTCCGTCGGCCGCAATGCAGCGGTCTGGGCGCGCACGGCCGGCGGTGGATTCCTGTGCTTGATGTCGAGTTCGGCAAGACTGGCGGGCAGCCGTTCGGGCACTGTGATTGCCGTATCGGAGAGCGCGAGCGATCCGGAGAGCATGGGACCGGAGAGAAGGGGGCCGCGCAAAGCGAGCGTGCCGTCGACGGTGGAGTGGAAGAGCGCTCCATCGACATAGACGGCCTTGACGAGCTTGATCTCGATATCGGCAGGTAATCCGGGAGAACGAATGTCGATGGTGCCCGCGCCCGACACGGTGCCACCGCTCGCCAGCCGCCCGGTGAGATTAGAGATCGTCGCCCGGTTCTCGGCTAGTGCGACCGTGGCGGCGAGGCCTTCTACGGTGAGATTTCTCCGTACGTCGATGAGCCGCGCGCCAGCGGTCGTCAGTCTGCCGCCAATAACGGGACCGCGGAGATTGCCGGATAGGGTGAGCTGGACATTTGCAGTGCCCTCCAGCACGAGGCCCTGTCGTGCCAGCAGGCCGGACAGCGTTGCAAAGGGCAGGTCACCAACGAAGCGCATGTCTACCGCCTGCCTGCCGGACACCACAAGCGATCCTCCGCCGGTCAGGACCGCGCCTCCGGCGCCGCTCGTGCGCGTGTCGATCGTCAGCCTGTTGCCTTCGAAGCGCCCCCGCGCGCTGATGTTCAGGTCGCCGAGTGCGGCCGAGCGTGTCTGAGCGACGGCCGCGTTCCGCCAGTCGAGCGTGTAGCCTACGACCGGCGATGTCGCCTGCCCGGTGACGGTGACGGTACCTGAGATGCTGCCGGCCGCACCGAGCGTGGGTGAGAGGCTGTTGGCCAAAGCGGCCGGAATGTTGTTCAGCGCCGCGTTCAGGTCAAGCGTGCTGCCGGCCCTTCCGTTGAGCGTCACGGCGCCTCCGCCTGCGGCGACGGTGACGGCACGGAGCGTTGCGCTGCCATTCACGATTTCCACGGAGGCAGGAGCGGACAGTTGCAGCGGGAGCCCGCGCGGCGCTGCCGAAAGCCGGTTAATGCCGATGGTCAATCCGCTCGGCGTCTCCCCGATATCCCCTTCGAAGACAGTGGGCGCGTTGTCGTAGCGAGCTTCGAGCTTGAGCCCGGTGGATGAGCCGCGGCGGGTGAAGGAGAGAACGGGTGCGTCCAGCGTCTGGCCGCCGAATTTGACCGACTGCGCCCGAACCGAGCCACCGGCGGCAAAGGTCTGGAT
>DATGWU010000377.1:0-4037 GCA_035299345.1 Rhizobium sp. | reverse complement strand
GCGGCTTGCGGCGAACCCCATCAGGCTCTCGATCATCGCGCCGACATGGTCGTCGGCGAGCGCGAAGTAGCGGTGCCGCCCCTGCTTGCGTTGGCGAAGCAGCCCGCCGTCTTCGAGCTTCGAAAGATGCGAACTCGCCGTCTGCAGCGTGACACCTGCCGCGCCTGCGAGCTCGGTCGCTGTCAGCGCCCGACCGCCGAGAAGGGCGAGCAACATGTTCGACCGGGCGGGATCGCCGATCAGGGCGGCAATGCGGGCAATGTCCGGGCCTTCGGCCATGATGCACCTCGCGGGGTTTGTGGCACTCGACACGCCGAGTGTAGCACATGCTTCGGCAAACATCGAACTATGTTCGTCGAAGCGATGCCTGCATCATATCCCTGTCGCGGTAAGCGATGCTTCGATCGCGGTCGAAGCAGTTTCGTTCGGGACCGTGGCACATCGGGGCTCCCGAAACCGAAAGGACCAATCATGATTACCTGCATCATCCGCTACCGCATCGCGCCATTCGGCCGAGAGGATTTCGCCACCTATGCCCGCAACTGGGGCGAGGCGATCCCGCGCTGCGGCGCCGATCTCGTCGGCTATTTCGCCCCGCACGAGGGCTCGCTCACGACCGCCTACGGCATCTATCACGTCGAGGACCTCGCGGCATACGAGGCCTACCGGGCGAAGCTCGCGGCCGATCCGCTCGGCCGGGCCAACTACGAATTCGCCCGCAAGGCCGGTTTCATTCTCGAGGAAGACCGCCTGTTTCTGAAGGAAGTGAGCCGCCTGCCGTCGGCGGGGAGGCAGCCATGATCGCCGTCATCTTCGAGGTCGTTCCCGCGGAAGGACGGCGCACCGCCTATCTCGCTCGCGCGGAGCTCCTGCGGCCGCTGCTGGAGGAGGTCGACGGCTTCCTCTCGATCGAGCGGTTCGAGAGCCTCTCCGAACCGGGCAAAGTCCTGTCGCTCTCCTTCTGGCGGGACGAGGAGGCCGTCTCCGCATGGCGCCGGACGGAGGAGCACCGGCAGGCGCAGGAGGCGGGTCGCGCCGGCATCTTCGCCGCCTACCGGCTGCGGGTCGCTCACGTCGTCCGGGACTACGGCCTCGCCGCCCGCGACGAAGCGCCTGCCGACAGTCGCGCCCTGCACGGCTGAGGACGACAGTTCATTCTCTCCGCGCCGTCGCCCGCCGGCGCGGAGAGGCGCGTAAACCATGTTCGTGAGGGCTTACCGGTCGAAATCGCCGGCAAGCGCGGAAAATCGCTTGAGCCGTTCAATCTTTGGTAACCAAGTTCGGTAACCATGAGCCTCGTTATCCCGTGCTGCGTCCGCGTAACAGAGAGTAGAACATGGCTTCTGTATTTCCGCTCGCCGAACTTCGCCGTTCTTCGGACCCGTTCTCCTGGGTCGACAGCATCATCAAGGGCGATTGCGTCGCCGCGCTCGAAGCACTTCCCGACAAATCCGTCGATGCGATCTTCGCCGATCCGCCCTACAATTTGCAGCTTGGCGGCATGCTGACCCGTCCGGACCAGTCGGTGGTCGATGCCGTCGACGACGAATGGGACCAGTTCGCCTCCTTCGAGGCCTATGACGCCTTCACCCGCGCCTGGCTGCTCGCCTGCCGCCGCGTGTTGAAGCCGACCGGCACGATCTGGGTCATCGGCTCCTATCACAACATCTTCCGCGTCGGCGCGACGCTGCAGGACCTGAACTTCTGGATCCTCAACGACATCGTCTGGCGCAAGACCAACCCGATGCCGAACTTCAAGGGCCGCCGTTTCCAGAACGCCCACGAGACGATGATCTGGGCCTCGCCCGATCCGAAGGCCAAGGGCTACACCTTCAACTACGACGCCATGAAAGCCGCCAACGACGACGTGCAGATGCGCTCCGACTGGCTGTTTCCGATCTGCGGCGGCTCCGAGCGCCTGAAGGGCGAGGACGGCAAGAAGGTCCATCCGACCCAGAAGCCGGAAGCGCTGCTCGCCCGCGTCATCATGGCCTCCACCAGGCCCGGCGACGTCGTGCTCGATCCCTTCTTCGGCTCCGGCACCACCGGCGCGGTCGCCAAGCGCCTCGGCCGCCATTTCGTCGGTATCGAGCGCGAACAGGATTACATCGATGCCGCTGCCGCGCGCATCGCCGCCGTCGAGCCGCTCGGCAAGACGGAACTCACCGTGATGACGGGCAAGAAGGCCGAGCCGCGCGTCGCCTTCAACACGCTGGTCGAGAGCGGCATGGTTCGCCCCGGCCAGGTGCTCACCTGCGCACGCCGTCGCCATTCGGCGATCGTCCGGGCGGACGGTACACTGGTTTCCGGCGGCGAGGCGGGCTCGATCCATCGCGTCGGCGCCAGGGTGCAGGGGCTCGAGGCCTGCAACGGCTGGACCTTCTGGCACTTCGAGGAAGGCAAGGCCCTGCGCCCGATCGACGAATTGCGGGCGGTCGTCCGCAGCGGAATGGCGAAGCTCGATTGACGATCCGGCGCGCTTCGCCTGCATGCGAGAATCCTCCTTCCGGTTCCAGTACCTTCAGTCCCGGAAGGAGTGCTTGACGCCCGGTCCCGACAAGGAACCGGGCGTCATCTTTTTCAGGAACTTTCCGCCGTGCTCAAACGCTGACGCCGGTGCGGATGGTAAAGTGACGTTGGATGCCCTCGGTCACCTTGAACCAGTCGGAGGCGCGCGTGCGTGTCTGATGGCCGTCGAAGGCCGTCTGGTCGACGAAGACCTCCGAAACGTCCAGCCGGCCCGCCACACTTTCGCTGACGGTGACCTCGAATTTCAGGCAGCCGGGTTCGGCCCGCGTCAACGCGATATGCTGGGGCAGGGCGGCCATGACCGCTTCCCGTCGGTCGGACGGAACGTCGATATGTCCATCGAGATAGATTCTCTTGTTTGTCATCGGCCTGTCCCTCGCGTGCTCAGACACTGACGCCGTGAGTCGCGAGATCGCGGCGGAGCTTGTCGGCGCCGGTGAACTGCACGGCCTGCCAGCCGGCCGATTTCGCACCTTCTACATTCGCAGGCGAATCGTCGATGAACAGCGTGTTTTCCGGCTCCAGACCGTGGGTCGCGGCATGGCTTTCGTAGATCGCCCGATCGGGCTTGATGAGCCCGACTTCGCCGGAGACGGTGATCCCGCGCGAGGTGGTGAGGAACGGATACATCTCCTGCGCCTCGCGGAAGGTATCGGCGGCGAAATTGGTGAGCATGGTCACGTCCCGGCCGCTGTCGATCAGTTCGCGCAGCACCGTCACCGTGTCCTCGTAGGCATAGGGCACCATCTCGCGCCAGTTGATGCGGAAGGCGCGGATGTGGTCCTCGCGCTCGGGGAAGCTTGCGATCAAAAGCTCTTCCGCCTCCTTCCAGCCGCGGCCGCGATCCTGCTCGATGTTCCAGTCGTGCGTGCAGACATTGTCGAAGAACCAGCGGCGTTCTTCGGGATCGGGAATGATGCGGGAAAAGGGCAGGTCGGGATCGTAGTGGATGAGCACCTTGCCGATGTCGAAGACGATGTGGCGAATATCTGCAGGCATTGGTTATCCCTTGTTGGTCGGAAAGGCGTTCGGAATAGCCTGAACGATTGCTTTTTTCATGACGGTCGGCAGCGCGAGGCCATCAAGTTTGGTCACCGGCTCCCAAAATCCGTGAACGCCGGAGGGCAGGCTGAGTGGTCCCGCGCGGTAGACCGAAAGCCGGAGCTCGAAATGGGTGAAAACGTGGGTGACGGTACCGGCCGGCTGCCACTCGGCGGGGAAGGGGGCGGCGGTGACGCCGGTCTCGCCGTCCATGCGCGCCGTCCAGCCGGTGGTCGGGACCTCCGTCATGCCGCCGAGCAGGCCCTGTTCGGGTCGCCGGCGCAGGAGGATCAGCCCGTCGCCGGAGACGGCGACGAAGGCCGCGCCCTGCCGCACCGGCTTTTCCTTCTTCGCCGCCTTCACCGGAAACCGTTCCGGATCGTCGCCGTCGAGCGCCAGGCATTCCCCGCGGAAGGGACAGAGCGCGCAGGCCGGACGCTTCGGCGTGCAGATCGTCGCGCCCAGAT
>DATGWU010000376.1:0-2751 GCA_035299345.1 Rhizobium sp. | reverse complement strand
CGACGCGGTCGAGGACGTGGCGACGCTGCTTTCGACCGCTGCCGCCGAAAAGGACATCGAACTCGTCGTCAATGGTGATGCCGCCGCCCGCCACGTGATCATCGGTGATGCCGGCCGTTTCCGCCAGATCGTCACCAACCTGCTCGGCAACGCGATCAAGTTCACCGAGAAGGGCCATGTCCTCGTCGCCCTTTCGAGCGAGCCGGCCGGGGATGGCGAGGTGACGGTGACCCTGAGGATCGAGGACACCGGCGTCGGCATTCCGGAAGACAAGCGGCGGACGATCTTCGAGAAATTTTCCCAAGTCGATTCGTCCTCGACCCGCCGGCACGAGGGGACCGGGCTCGGGCTTGCGATCACCGCAGGCCTCGTCGGGCTCTTCGGCGGCAGCATCGACGTCGAAAGCGAACCGGGACGAGGCTCGGTGTTTACCGTCCGCCTGCCGTTCAAGACGGCCGGCAGCCGCCACCAGCACCGCACGCTGCCTTCGAACGTCGAGGGCGCACGCGTGCTCGTCGTCGACGACAATGCGCTCAACCGGAAGATTCTTGCCGAGCAACTCGTCGGCTGGGGCTTCGACGGTCTGGCCGTCGACGGCGGTGCGGCTGCCTTTGCGATTCTCGAAGAGGCCTGCCGCCTCGGCGTGGCGGTCGACGCGCTGATCATCGACGACCAGATGCCGGGCATGAGCGGTGTCGATCTGGCGCGCCGGGTACGCGACGATTCTCGTTTCGGGGAGGTGGCAATCGTCTTCCTGACCTCGATGGACTCGGTCGGCGACGAACGTGCCCTTGACCGGCTCAAGGTCGATGCCCAGCTGATGAAGCCCGCCCGCAGCAACCTCTTGCGGAACGCGATCATCGACGTGGTGCGCGCCGCGCGCCTTCGACGTAGCCTTTCCACCAGGCAAACAGAGCCGGTCGTCGTATCGGCCCGCCCGCGCTCCTTGCCCGCCGCGACGGCGCAGATGCAGGCGGATGCCGCCACGACCGGCTACGAGATCCTCGTGGCGGAGGACAACGAGGTCAACCAGATCGTCTTCACGCAGATCCTGCAGGCGGCCGGCCTGAGCTTTGCCATCGTTACCGACGGACAGGCGGCCGTGGACGCATGGGAGCGGCATTGCCCGCGTCTCATCCTGATGGATGTTTCGATGCCGGTGATGAACGGGCTTCAGGCTACGCAGACGATCCGTGAGCGCGAGAGGGCGGCGGGAGACGGCCGGCATGTCCCGATCATCGGCGTCACCGCCCACGCGCTCGACAGCGACCGGGACATCTGCCTCGGTGCCGGCATGGACGACTACCTCTCCAAGCCGGTCGGACCGGAACAGCTCGCCGCCAAGATGGAGCGTTGGCTCGTGGGGGCCGGCGACGCGGAGAAGGCCGCCGCTTCAGGCGCCTGAACGGAGCGGCTTCACACCGCAGAGCATTTCCCGCTTTCCGGCGAAGCCCTTTCGCCGTTCGACCTCGAAGCCTGCGGCAATCAGGTTCCGCCTGACGAAACCTGCCGCCGCATAGGTCGCGAAGGTGCCGCCTTCGACAGTCTTCGCGAAGACGGCGTTCATCAGTTCGGCCGACCACATAGCGCTGTTGCGGGAGGGGGCAAAGCCGTCGAGATACCAGGCGTCGAAGGCAAGGTCGGTGCCCGTCACCGAGGCGAGTGCGTCGCCGCAGACGACGGTCAGCCGGGTCGCCTCGTCAAGCGCGAGGTCGATGATGCCGCCGGGCTCCGACGGCCAGAGCGCCGCCAGCGCCTGGCGCTCCGCATCGATCTCCGGCCAGCGGGAGAGAGCGCGCGAAAGATCGTTCGCCGACATCGGGTAGAGCTCGAAGGAGACGAAGTGCAGCACGCCGCCCGGCTTGCGGGTGAGCTTCCACTGTCGCCATGTCTCGCAGGCATTGAGGCCGGTGCCGAAGCCGAGTTCGCCGATCCGGAAGAGTCCGTCCGTCTCCCAGCGCGCCGGCAGGCCGTTGCCCGAGAGGAAGACATGGCCGCATTCGAGGCGGCCGTCCGTCTGGCAATAAAAGTGATCGCCAAAGGCGGCCGAATAGGGCATATCGCCCTCGTGCCACAAGAGCGTGCCGCTGTCGCCGGCCGTCGGTGTCGAAGTGGAACCTGTCATGCAATTAGCCGATACTGCTCATGTCCTCGCGGGTCAATCGCGCGCCGGCCTCCTGATCGTCGGCGGCGGCGTCATGGGCCTCTGGGCGGCTGTCCATGCCGAGCGCCGCGGTATCGATACGCTGCTGATCGACGGCGGCGAGATCGGGCACGGGGTGAGTGGCGGTCTCATGGGCGCGCTGATGCCGCATATGCCGGACAACTGGTCGGACAAGAAACAGTTCCAGTTCGAGGCACTCGTCTCGCTGGAGGAGGAGATTGTTCACCTCGAGCGTGAGACCGGCGTTTCGGCGGGCTACCGGCGAAGCGGCCGGCTAATTCCGCTGCCTAAGCCGCATCTGCGGGTGATCGCCGAGAAGCACGAGAAGGAGGCCGGCGAGCGCTGGATCGCAGGCGACCGCCGTTTCGCCTGGAGCGTGCGTGACGCATCGCCCTGCGGAGACGGCTGGCCTGCATCCGACCATGCCGCTTCGGGTCTCGTCTTCGATACGCTCGCCGCGCACGTCTTCCCGCGCCGCGTTTCGACTCTTCTCGGCGCCTTCCTGCGCTCGGCGCGGCACGTGAGGATTCGCGAAGGTGCCGAACTCGACCGCCTCGACGCCGCTCGCGGCATCGCCGTCCTCTCCA
>DATGWU010000375.1:0-4878 GCA_035299345.1 Rhizobium sp. | reverse complement strand
TGAAGCGCACAACGAACTCCCGCTTCGTTAAGCCAACCTCCAATGCAACGGATTCAATGGTCCGCAGTGATGCCAGCTCATCCTCCAATCGCTTGACGGCAGTTCTCCGAAAGTACTTTCTATTGTCTGCTTCCCGATGGGGCGGTACCTCTGCCTGCAAGTAACCACTACGCTGTAAGGCGGCGATCTGCTGCGTGTTCAGGGCGAGCTCGTCGGCCGCCTCGACCGCCGTCATCCAGACTGTTTGATCGTAGGTCACGCGGCCTGCTGGCTTACGCCCCGCTCGCGTGGGGTAGTCCTTGAGCGTCTTGACGTGTTCGAGATCGACTTTTCCGATGTCTGAACGTCGAAACACGTTGACCAGGGCGCCATCAATCCTGGGACCGGATACCGGATGGACCCCCACGGCAGCGAGCTTGTCGGATAGGGAGGTAGCTCCTGTGGCCAACTGCGTTGCAAGGTTGCCTACGAACACATAGAGCCGGTCGAATGCCTCAACGTCCTTGGCGGCGAACATCATGGGTTGCCGCGCTTTCGCACCGGACGGGACGTGCCGGGAGAGTAGCCCCGTCTTCTCCACTCGCCGAACAGCGTCTAGGTAGGTACCCAGGCGGTCTGCAGTCTCTTGCAGGCCCATGAGCTGTTCATCTTCCGATTGAATTTCTGTCCCGTCGTATTCTTCCCGCGATCCGGCAGCCCACGGTACCGCAATACGGGAAGGGGTTCTCGGTGCATCTTTGATCTTGATTGACCTCAGAGACGGCAGTCCTCGAGCGATGTCGAATCGACCGACGATTCGTACTTTCGCATCGAGCTCAGCCAATTCGTCTGCGTATGTTTGAGTGCGAGTCTGATCCTCAGGCCCATGGAATTCTGAGCGACTGCTTTCTGAAAGCCTCGTCATCAGCGCCGAGATCTCGTGACTGCTATACCGGTTTCTGATGATTGAGCTGCGCTCGATGCGCTTCAGGATTCCTTCGGTGCTCAGACTTGTAAGTGTGTTGTGCGTGATGCCGAGAGCAGCAGAAGCGGCTCTGCTGTCCAAAAGGAGCAGCAGGTCCTCATTCGAGACCGCCTCCTGAGTTGCTTTTGCAGTGGACAAGTCGTAGTCGCGGGAGAGTCTAAGGGCAAGATCTTCCGCGGCTTGTCGTGCCGGCGAATGATTGGCAAGCAGGCGTGCTAGCCAAACCCGTGGAATGAGATGCGGATAGCGCCTCTGCTGGTGACGCGCGAAAGCGCGGACTCCGTGCTCCACTTCCATGGCAAGAAGTGCAGCGTAGGAGAGCAATCTCGAGCGCTTTACGTAGTCGGGCTCGCGTTCAATTTCGAGAATGCGTACAAACGTGAGCAGGCGCGATACCCAAGCCTGGTCTCCGTCCTCCATGGCTTGGTAGAGTCGTCGCTCACCAAACGCGAATCCTCTGATACTTGGGTTGGTGGATATTTTGGCCTTGCAGCTACACTGATCGATGCCGCGCTGACCAGGGCCGTACAGAGAATCGCATTCCGGACACGTACGAACCAGCTTTCGGCCATGTTTGGTGCAGTACTCGAAGAGCGCAACACTGGTTTCCGCGCGGTAATAGCCCTCTGCGGCGCACTGCGGACAGACCGGCTGATAGAAAAACCGGATCAGCTCGCCCGGGAACTCCGCGTTCAGAACGCGGACCGGTTTGCGGGACGAGATACTGGATGATTCCTGAAAAAAACATGCGAGCAGCCGAGCGTGCACTCGCTCTGGATAGAGCTCAGCGAGCCTTTTGGCGAAATGACCTCGCCTGCACAGAACCGATTGAGCAGGGCTCTTGATCAAGCGGTAGATGAACTTACTTGCGGACGAGTATCCGTTCTCCTGGGCGCACCGAAGCACCACACTCAAGGGGGATTCGCCTGGAATGGGCAACGGCAGGTAGTTCATCGGCGCGACCCAGAAAGCTGCAGGCTATCCGCCCTCATGGTGAAGGGGTTGAGGCCTTCGGGAACCAACGCGCGAGCGACCTGAATGCGTTCGAAGGCTTGTTTGAAGTGCTCATCGTTGATCTCGGTGCTTTGGCCACGAAGTGCGAGATCTGCCGCTTCCACGAAGAGATCTTTCGTCGCACACATGTTGCCGGCTGTGGCGGCGTACATGCGCTGGCCGAACAGGGGCGTCTTCAGTGCAGCGCTAGGCTGCAACGAGCAGTGGTCCTTCAGACGCTTAACAAAGAACACTAGAACCTTGAGATAGTCATTGTTGAGGCTGAACTCGGTGAGGGAACATCTGCGTCGGAAGCGCCGCTCAATCTGCTCATCACCCTCCAGAAGCGGCAACAGGTGCTCCGTTCCAACCAAAATGATGGGGACCTTGGACTCGTTCATCAGGTCCTTGACCCAGTTCCGCACGATTGCGTGAGTTTTCTCCTTCTTCGGATCCACGAGGTGCTGGAATTCATCAAGGATGTAGAAGCGCGTCTGACACGTCTTCAGGTTCTGGACGAGTCGTTCGGTCAGCTGCGTACGGTTCCCGGAAATATCGGTCACCTGCAGGCGAAGCAGTAGTTTCTGTGCCAAGTCCTTGGTCGTAGCCGCCGCTGGAACCGCCAGGTAGAACGCTGGAATTACCTTGCGGATGCCCTCGGGTTCTTCCTGCGTTTGGGGGCTATGTTGCGCGAGCAGGTAATTGCAGAGGGTTGTCTTGCCGGTGCCCGCGCGGCCACTTATGGCGAGGGACGCGGGCTCACGGCGGCCGTCATTGAAGCGAAGGACGTCGTTGAAGGCTTCAAGGCACTTCACCACGTCATCGTGTTGATAGAACACATCCCGAAACGCTTCGAGTCCGGTTGGCAGCTTTTCCAGTTTCATGTTGGTCGTTCTCGATCAAAGGGACTTGAATATGTCGCCGTCTTCGTCCCAGATGTCCTCGACAGTGTTTTGCCCCTGCGCGCTCTCTTCAAAGGCCGGGAGCGTTGCCTCGAGCAGGGGAGTCTGTTCGGCAGGGCGCGCGCTGGTATCCGGACCCGAGGAGAGCTGACCCTGGTCTCCAGCGGCGCGGAGACGACTTGCCATCTTTTCGTTCTGCATCCGAGCAAATCGTTTTCGCGCTTTGGTCGTTGAGAGATCGAGCTCGTCCCAGAGGCGCTTGCGCGCTTGGTTCAAAAGGATGGTGTTCGTTGCTTCCTTGCCTGCAGCTTTGAGCGCATTGCTGGCCGCTTGGTGTTCAGTGAGTGTGAGCCCCTTTTGGTAACGCGGGTCCACGGGGTCCGCGCGTACAAGCCGGGTGGAATCTTCGGGATCCACCACGAAGACATGGTCGAGATCGGTTTCGTCGTAGAGCACGACCACGCGGTCTTTCTCGGGATGTTGTGCGAGTCTGGCCGCCAGATCGGGCAGAGCAGGGCTGGTCCAACACAAATTGAATAGCTGCACGCGCCCGCCAGAAATGGTTCGCTCAGCCGACTTACGGCAAACCATGTCCAAACCCTCGTCGCGATAACGCGTGGGTGTGTCGAGTTCTGTCGCCTTCTTCCAGGCCGCTGAAGGCGGTATTCCAAGCTCGGAGTGCAGGGTGTTGTGATAGATCTGCTCGAGCCAGATCGCGAATCGTTCGCGCAATTCGTCGAGTTGAATCCAAGCATTCTTGACGGCCTTGTAGTCACCTCGATCCTGCGGAGACGATCGAGTTGTCCCATGCATGAGATGGACGAACGTGCTGTTCATGGTGCGGAAGAACCGCTCCACATGAGGCTTTTCGTTGGGTTCTCGCGGGGAGACGATACGAACGGAGGTACCGAAGCGCTCCGCCACCTTGAACAGGCTGCTGTTTCTGAATTCCGAGCCGCCATCGACAATGAGCTCAACCGGCGCGCCGCCCGCCAAACGTCCGTTTTCGGATGAGAGGGCGTCTTTGTAGGCGCGCAGAGTCTTCGCGGCACACGGGGGGACGAACGAAAGGTCCCAGCCCAGCACGCAACGGCTGAAGATGTCGAGCAGAATTGTGAGGACTGGCCGACCGATCGGCTCGCCGTTCTCATCTACCACGATCAGGTCTACGTAATTGCTGTCGGCTTCGACCCGCTCCAAAACCATCGACGGTGGGTGGATACGCACGCCGTGACGGTGCTTGCGCTTCGCGTACTGCTTGCCGTGGCGATTCAAGTCGGCGTCGTAAGCGTCCAGGGCCGCGACCATGCGGTAGAACGAGGCGCGGGAGGGCTTGCAGAGTTTGTCTTCTGGACTTCGCTTAAGATTCTCACCTTCGATTTCCGCGCACAGCAGGTGATAGATCGCCTGAGCGCTTGGGCGTCGGTCATCGAGGAAGGTTGAACGGAGGATCGATTGGGTAAGTTCGATCACCGCGTGGTTCATACGGGGCTTACGCTGTCGAGTCCGGTGCTCTCGTGTGATGAGGGCCAACGGATTATTCCCACCTTCGCGATATTGGCGCAGCCAGAACCGGACGCGAGAGATCGATGGAGGCTTCTCCGACCGCTCCTCGGCGACCCTTTTGATCAGTAAGAGTCCGAGTTCGGTTGGCGCGCGTCCGAGGAGCTCTCGTTCAAATGCCTGCACATAGGCGAGGCGGCGCTGATGCGTCGCCGCTTCTTTGTCCGTGAGGTTTGCGGCGTTACGGTAGAGGTCTTGCCACTCGGCGTGCTCGACAAGCGCTGTCATTCGTCCCCGTGCAGCGAGGTCCTGCCAGCGCAGCAATGGGATATCGCTTTGTCGTTTCGCATTTACGCCGCGGATGGTGACGACCGCTTGGTCAATCCGCAGCACCTCGTACTCGAATCCCGAATAGAGATAGCGCTCGCCTACCTTTGGCTGCCTGAGCTCGTGGTTCGCCAGTGCGCTCATCGCGGCCGTCTCCAGACAAGCCAATTTGGACCTATTGGCTTGTCC
>DATGWU010000374.1:0-25448 GCA_035299345.1 Rhizobium sp. | reverse complement strand
GGCGTTGCGGACGTTTGCGAGTTCGAGCGGGACCGCGACGTTCTCGAGTGCCGTCATGTTAGCGATCAGGTGAAAGGACTGAAAGACGATGCCGATGTTGCGGCCTCGGAAATCCGCCAGCGCATCCTCGTTCAAATCATGCAGCGCCGCCCCATTGATGAAGATCTCGCCTCGATCGAGCCGCTCAAGTCCGGCGAGCACCATGAGAAGCGTCGATTTTCCTGATCCCGAGGGGCCGACGATCCCGACGGCCTCGCCGCGGTCGATGGTGAGGTCGATTCCCTTCAGCACGTGGACTGCCGCCGCCGCGCTTCCGAGCGTCAGATCCGCCTTCTTCACCTCGATGATTGTTTTTCCCACGCGCGCTCGCCCTATATCCCTATATGTTGAGTATCACCTGCAGGATCGGTCTGCCGTTCTGCCGCGGGCTCTGGTCAATTTAGGGAAGGCAATATGAGATTTAAAGCAGCGCTCCCCCTTTTTGCCGCTCTGGCCTTCGTTCTAACGTTGATGCCCGGCCCGCTCGAGGCGGAGGATGGCGGCCCGGTTCAGATCGTCGGTTTTGGCGACAGCCTCATGGCCGGCTATCAATTGCCTCCGGAGGACGCACTTCCCGCGCAGCTCGAAAAGGCCCTGGCCGCCGCCGACCGCAAGATCGTCATTACGAACGCCGGCGTGTCCGGTGACACCTCCGCTGCGGGGCTGGCGCGCGTGGATTGGTCAGTGCCCGACGGGACCGACGGCGTCATACTCGAGCTCGGTGCGAACGACGCCCTGCGCGGCATAGCGCCGGAGGAGACCGAGAGGAATCTCGAGGAGATCATCAAACGGCTGCGCGGACGAGGCATCGAGGTTCTCCTCATCGGCATGATGGCTCCACCCAACATGGGAACGGATTATCAGGACAGATTCAATCCGATTTACAAACGGTTGGCCGACAAATACGGGCTGGAATTCTATCCCTTCATCCTCGACGGTGTGGTGACCGAGGCCGATCTGAAGATCGAGGACGGAATGCATCCCAATGCGAAAGGGATTGCCGTCATCACCCAGCGAATGCTGCCGGTCGCGGAGCGCTTTCTCGACCGCATATCATCCGCTACAAATTAGGGGGTTGCGCGGATCGGCATTGCGTGATTCGCTGTCGTTATCTGCAAGAGATTCGGGGAGCTCGCTATGCCGAGATTGTTCACTGCCCTCGAAATTCCGCGTAATGCGGCTCTCAGTCTTTCCCTGTTGCGTGGCGGACTTCCCGGAGCTCGCTGGATTGATGTGGAGAACTACCACATCACCCTGCGCTTCATCGGGGACGTCGATGGGCGGACGGCTGACGAGATCGTCGACCGGTTGGACCGCATCGATCGCCCTGAATTTCTCCTCAGTTTGAGCGGCATCGGTTCCTTCGGCTCGAAGAAGCCGCATTCGGTTTGGGCCGGCGTTTCGCCGGCGCCGGAAATGTACGCGCTTCAGGCCGAAATCGAGCGCATCTGCCAGCGTATCGGCTTGCCGCCGGACCCCAGAAAGTTCAGCCCGCACGTGACGCTGGCACGGCTCAAGTCTTCAAGGGTCGACGATGTCGTTCACTATCTCTCCGGGCGGGGTGATTTCCACACCGGTCCCTTCCTCGTTCCGCGTTTTGTTCTCCTCTCGTCGAAAGAATCGGTCGGGGGCGGACCTTACCTGACCGAGGAGGTGTTCCCGCTTCACGAGGCTCGCCCGACTGTAAGCTTTGCGAGCAGGGACTCGCAGCCGGCGAAGAGCATGCTGTAGACGACCCGGAGACCGTCGTCTCCGCTGTCGTAAAGCCCGGTCGGCGCGAGCGTGGCTGGTCTCTCGTCACGCGGGCCTGCTGCCGGACTGCCGCGGACAGATCATGAGCTGCTGTGACGGGAGGAATTGAATTCCGCTTCCGTTTTCCCATATCGTTGCGGAATGCGAGGACGAACCATGGAGATCAAGTTCGGCGACATTCTGCTGCCCGGGGATGAAGACACCCAGGAGCGACAGGAGAAGACTGTTCGGTCAAGGTTCTGGCCGACGATGCGCAAAGCCATGCGCCAACTGCCCTTTGGACGCGACGTCGTTGCCGCATACTATTGCGCGACCGATCGACAGACGCCGTTGCGCGTGCGCGGCATCCTGCTGGCGGCGCTCGGCTATTTCGTGCTTCCTTTCGATACGGTGCCCGACGTGCTGGCGCTCGTCGGCTTCACCGACGATATTGCAGTTTTGACGACAGCGTTTGCGTTGATCAACAGCCACATCCGCGAGGAGCACTACCAGGCGGCAGATCGTGCGCTCGCCGACGAACCCGGCGTTGCCGCCCGGTGACAGATACAGCGACAATCCGTCCGGAGGCGATGTCACTATGTCGACCATGCTGCTGCCGAGAAAGGACAAACTCTCGCCGGATTTGTTCTGTTCTGATCAGGATGCTGGGGTAGTGCGCAATGTCAGATGACGTTGTCGATCAAAAATCGGTCTGTTCGGTTGAAATGCTGCCTTCGGCGACGAGATCGGATGCCTTGTTGACGGTTTGGTAACCAAAATTAAGTCAAACTGAATCAGGTTTTAAGATAATGGCTCGGCGCGCGGTCGGGTCTTGGACGGAAACGTAAGCGGCAGGACAACATGTTTGTAAGACGTATCGCAACCGCATTGGCAATCGTGCTGGCAGGCTACGGGACAGCCGCCGCTCAGGCGCCGACCCGCATCGAGCAATTCAAGGCATGGGGAGCGTATTCCTACAAGTCGAACGGCGGAACGGTATGTTACGTGCTCTCGGTTCCGACCGCGAAAGAGCCTCCGGCCGTCGATCACGGCGACATATTCTTCATCGTCTCGCAGCGTCCCGGCCAGAA
The DNA here is from genome assembly GCA_035299345.1 of Rhizobium sp. Lineage (GTDB taxonomy): Bacteria > Pseudomonadota > Alphaproteobacteria > Rhizobiales > Rhizobiaceae > Allorhizobium. The sequence goes on along the minus strand of DATGWU010000374.1, from coordinate 22,587 downwards.
CATCTCCTACGAGCCGCAGGCGATGATGGGCTACAAGATGAAGGACGGCTCGAAGGTGAACGTCACCATCGACAGCAAGAACTTCGTGATGTTCACGAAGGACAAGGCGGCCTGGGTCGAGAATGCAGCAGAAGAACCGGCGCTGGTCGCGGCGATGAAGGGCGGCTCGTCGATGACCGTCAAGGCGACGTCCGCCCGCGGCACGCCGACGTCCTACACCTATTCGCTTTCCGGCATTTCCGCAGCTCTCAGCAAGATCGAAACCTGCAAGTAATCGGCGCGGCGCGCACGCGACCGCTTGTACGTGACGGGGCGGCGTCTCACCTGCCCCGTCATTCGGCGTTTCCGGCTATCGTCGACGCCGCGTCTACATTCCGGATGACGCGGTCCCTGTTTGGTGGTAAAGGGCGGCCGGAAGACCTATATGGTCCGGATTAATTCCAATTCCCCGGTGGAACTCGACAAGAACTAGACGACCGGCCCGCCCGCAGCGACAGGATCGCGGGTGATGCATGGTGCGTGAGGTGAAACGGTATGGCTTCTCTCGACGCTGTGATTTCAGGCAAACCCAAGATGGCACTGGCGCCGGTCCAGGACGCTATCTCCGGCAAGCCGTCGCTGATCGGCCTCGACCGGGAGCAGCTTGCTGCGGCGCTGCGCGACAAGGGTGTGCCCGAGAAGCAGGTCAAGATGCGCGTCGCGCAGATCTGGAACTGGATCTACGTCCGCGGAATCTCCGACTTTGACGCCATGAGCAATGTCGCAAAGGACATGCGCGAAATGCTGAAGGCGAACTTCACCGTCGCCCGGCCGGAAATCGTCGAGGAGCAGGTCTCGAACGACGGGACCCGAAAATGGCTGCTGCGCTTTCCGCCACGTGGAGCCGGCCGCCCCGTAGAGGTCGAAACAGTCTATATTCCGGAAGAGGGCCGCGGCACGCTCTGCATCTCGAGCCAGGTTGGCTGCTCGCTTACCTGTTCCTTCTGTCACACCGGGACGCAGAAGCTGGTTCGAAATCTCACCTCGGAGGAAATCCTGTCGCAACTGCTGCTCGCACGCGACCGGCTCGGCGACTTTCCCGACCGTGACGTGCCTGTGGGTGCCATGGTGCCCTCCAGTGATCGCAAGATCACCAACGTCGTCATGATGGGCATGGGCGAGCCGCTCTACAATTTCGAAGAGGTCAAGCGTGCCCTGCTGATCGCTTCCGACGGCGACGGGCTCTCGCTTTCCAAGCGACGCATCACGCTTTCCACCTCCGGCGTCGTGCCGGAAATCTATCGGACGGGCGAGGAGATCGGCGTCATGCTGGCGATCTCCCTGCATGCTGTGCGGGACGAGCTGCGCGACATGCTGGTTCCGATCAACAAGAAGTATCCTTTGAAAGATCTGATTGCCGCTTGCCGCGCTTATCCGGGTCTTTCGAATGCGCGCCGTATCACTTTCGAATACGTGATGCTGAAGGACGTCAACGACAGCCTCGAGGACGCCAAGGGACTGGTGCAATTGCTGAAAGGCGTCCCTGCGAAGATCAATCTGATTCCGTTCAATCCGTGGCCCGGCACGAACTATCAGTGTTCCGACTGGGCGCAGATCGAGAAGTTCGCCGATTTCATCAATCAGGCGGGCTATGCCTCGCCGATCCGCACGCCGCGTGGTCGCGACATTCTCGCCGCCTGTGGTCAGCTCAAATCCGAGTCCGAGCGCATGCGCAAGACCGAGCGGCTGGCGTTCGAGGCAATGATGATCGCCAATCACGGCGAAGACGACTAAAAACTCTCCGATAGTGCGAAAAGCCGGCATTTGGGAGCGCGATTCCGTATTCTACCGATCGGATCGCGATTGATTTCGTCCATTCATCTGCCTAATAAAGCGGCCAGTAAGCGACAGAGATTGGAGATGAACTCATGCGCGCTCTCGTACTTGCCCTCGTAGCCGCCACGGCCCTTGCCATGCCGGTCCGTGCAGATGAAGTTACGGTTGCCGTCACTGCCATCGTCGAGCATCCGGCGCTTGACGCTGCACGCGACGGCGTGAAGGAAGCCCTGGCGGAAGCCGGTTTCAAGGAAGGAGAGAACCTCAAGTTCCTCTACGAGTCCGCCCAGGGTAATCCGGGCACTGCCGCCCAGATCGCCCGGCAGTTCATTGGCGAAGGCCCGAACGTGATCGTTCCGATCTCCACCCCGTCGGCACAGGCCGTCGTCGCCGCTACCCGTGACATTCCCGTCGTCTTCACCGCGGTGTCCGACCCTCTCGGAGCTCAACTCGTCAAGGACATGCAGAAACCCGGCGGCAACGTGACCGGCCTCTCGGATATGTCCCCGGTTGCCGACCACGTCGCGCTGATCAAGGAAATCACGCCCAACGCCAAGACCATCGGGTTCGTCTACAATTCCGCCGAAGCCAACTCCGTCTCGACGCTCGCTGCACTGAAGGCGGAAGCTGAGAAGGCCGGCCTTGAGGTCGTCGAATCCGTCGCAACCAAGTCGGCGGAAGTGCAGGGAGCGACGCGCGCGCTCGTTGGCCGCGCCGATGTGATCTACATTCCGACGGACAACACCATCGTGTCCGCCTTTGAGGCTGCCGTCGGTGTGGCGGTCGAGGCGAAGATCCCGCTCTATGCCGGCGATACCGACTCGGTCGCTCGTGGTGCCGTTGCCGCCTTGGGCTTCAACTACTTTGACGTCGGCAAGCAGACCGGTGAGATCGTTGCACGCGTCCTCAAGGGCGAGGCCCCCGGCGACATTCCGGTTCGCGTTGCGGCCGGCACGGATCTCGTCATCAACAAGTCCGCCGCGGCCAAGATGGGTGTCGAGCTTCCGGAAAGCATCGTGAAGCGGGCGACGAAGGTCATCGAATAACTCAATCATTGCGGGGCCGCCGCAAAGGCGGCCTTGCTTATTGCCCGTGCCACAAGTGCCGGGTTGAACAAGGACTGTCCGCCGTGAGCCAAATCGCCTTCTGGGGTGCCGTCGAGCTCGGCCTGGTCTTCGCCTTTGTTGCCATCGGCGTATATCTGGCCTTCCGCGTCCTCGATTTTCCCGACCTCACCGTCGATGGGTCGTTTCCCCTCGGAGCAGCTGTAACCGCCGTTCTCATCATCGCAGGGCTCAATGCGTGGCTTGCGACGGCCGTCGCGATGGCTGCGGGCTCTGTCGCCGGGCTCGTCACCGCGGTGCTCAACGTTCGCTTCAGGATCCTAAACCTGCTGGCCTCAATCCTGACGATGATCGCGCTGTTCTCGGTCAATCTGCGGGTCATGGGCAAGCCGAACGTTGCGCTGCTCAACCAGGACACGATGCTCACGCCCTTCTACGGGCATGGACTTGCCGACTATTACGTCCGGCCGCTGTTTCTCTTTGTGCTTGTCGGCGGTGCGGTCCTCCTCGTCTGGCGCTTTCTCGAGAGCGATGCAGGGCTCGCGATGCGGGCGACCGGTGCCAATTCCCGTATGGCTCGTGCGCAGGGGGTGCAAACCGGCAACCAGATCTATCTCGGCATGGCGATATCCAACGCGCTCGTCGCGCTCGGTGGAGCTCTGTTCGCGCAGACGAATGGCTTTGCCGACGTCACCTCGGGTGTCGGCACCATCGTGGTGGGCCTCGCCGCCGTCATCATCGGTGAAACCCTGTTCGGGAACCGTGGTCTGCTGATAGCGCTCATCGGCTGCATTGCCGGTTCGATCGCCTATCGTCTCGCCATTCAGCTCGCATTGTCGTCTGACGTTCTGGGTTTGAAGGCGTCCGATCTCAACTTCGTCACTGCGGTTCTCGTCGCCGTCGCGCTTGTTCTTCCGAGACTGCGTCGCGGAGGAGCCTCGTCATGATCTCGCTCGAAAACATCCAGGTCGTTTTCGGTCGCGGCACGCCGCTTCAGAAGCAGGCCCTTTCGGGGGTCAGCCTCGCCATCGAGACGGGCTCGTTCGTCACCGTCATCGGCTCCAACGGTGCTGGCAAGTCGACGCTGCTCGGAGTATTGGCCGGGGACGTTCTTCCGACCGGTGGCCGCGTCACCATCGGCAACGCCGATGTGACCCGGAAAACGACAGCGCAGCGCGCTGGACTGGTCGCCCGGGTCTTTCAGGACCCGCTGGCCGGAAGTTGCGGTGCACTCAGCATCGCCGAGAACCTGGCGCTTGCAGCGATGCGCGGGAAGCGCCGGGGCCTAGCAGACGCTCTCGGCGGGAACCGCCGGGCCGCGTTCAGGGACCGGATCGCGGCACTCAATCTCGGCCTGGAAAACCGCATGGCCGACCGCATGGATCTGCTCTCCGGTGGCCAGAGGCAGGCCGTGTCGCTGGTCATGGCGACGCTCGCAGGTTCGGAGGTCCTATTGCTCGACGAGCATACGGCAGCGCTCGATCCCGGTATGGCGGAGTTCATCATGGAGCTCACCCAGTCGATCGTTGCGGAACGCAAGCTCACGACCCTGATGGTCACCCATTCCATGCGTCAGGCTCTGGACTACGGCAGCCGGACGATCATGCTGCACGCCGGTGAGATCGTGCTCGACGTCTCGGGCGACAGCCGCAAGGACCTGCAGGTTGAAGATCTGATCGCGATGTTCCGTAAGATTCGCGGGCAGACACTCGATGACGACGAATTGCTGATCGGCTGATCTACAGCAGTTGTTTTCCCGATAATGGCACCCGGCTTCCGCCCGGTGCCATTTTCATTTGTTCCTCAACGCGCCTGCGTAAAGAAGATCTTCACGGCGAAAATCGAAAAGACGCCGGCGAAGGTGTAGTCGATGGCACGCAGCACCTTTCGGTTCGTTTGCAGCCACGCCGACAGCCCGTCTGCCATGAAGATGATCGCAAGTCCGATCGGCAAAGACAGGATGATCGACCATATGCCGAGGAAAAGAAGCTTGCCGGTGACATGCGGGTCGCTGGCGCTGACGAATTGTGGAAGGAAGGTCATGAAAAAGATGATGACCTTGGGGTTCAGCAGATTGACCCAGAGACCGTTCAAGAATGCCTTTATCGGGGCCGACTGCCGGTCGCCGTCAGCGCGAACGACGAAGTTCGAACCATGGCGCACGGCCTGGATGGCAAGCCACAGCAAATAGCCGGCCCCGCCGGTCTTCAGGATGGTGAATGCCGTCGGCGAGGCGACGATCAGTGCGGAAATGCCGAATGCGACCAGCATCGTGTGAATGGAAATCCCGAAGCTCGTGCCCGCGAGCGTCATCAGTCCCGTCGCCCGGCCGTCTCGCAGCGAACGGCTGATCCACAGCGTCATGTCGGGCCCGGGCGTGATGGCGAGAAGAAAGATCGCAAGGCTGAAGGCGAGGATGGTGGCAAAGCTCGGAATAAAGTGCATCAGAAGGTCCGCAACGAGGAAAGCCCGGAAGGGGCGACGCTATCGCATCATCCATACCGGGCTTGGGAGAGCTTGCCAATCAGCTTTGCTTCTCGACAAGATGGACCTTGAAGCTATCGGCGTAGTCCGCATGCCAGCGAGAGAGCGGCGGGCGGTTCTCCACGATGTCTCCGGTCGCCCAGAGCATGCGCACTTCATCGGTGCGGCGATCGACTTCGTTGTCCGGACACAGGATGTAGAAGTCGCCCTTCGAGAGGCTTTCCATCATGAAGTCGACCGTCTGTTCCGGCGTCCAGGCACCGGCCGGCTTTTCAGTCCTACCGTTCGCCGTAAGCGCCGTGAAGACAAAGCCAGGGATCAGCAGATGAGCCGAGACCTGGCAGCCGGGCGCATTTCGTAGCTCATGCTGCAGCGCTTCCGTGAAGACCTTCACGCCGGCCTTGGAGACGTTGTAGGCCGGATCACCGGGCGGCGTGGTAATGCCCTGCTTCGAGCCGGTGTTGATGATGAGCGCCGGCTCTCCGTGGGAGATCATGCCGGGTCCGAAGGTGCGGCTGCCGTTGACGACACCCATCAGGTTCACGGCGAGCACATTGTCCCAGTTCGCCTGGGGGCCGAATAGGGTGCTGCCCGGTTGTATTCCGGCGTTGTTCATCAGCACGTGGACACGACCGAAACGCTGAACCACGGTGCGTTCCAGCGCCTCGAGTTCCTCCCGCTTCGACACGTCTGTCGGAATGGCGACCACATCAGTCGCGCCGCTCGGCGAAAGCGAAGCGACGGCGGCCTCGGCTTCCGCCAACCGTTCGCCGACCAGATCGGCGATCACGACGCACATGCCGAGGCGAGCGAATTGTCTGGCAGCGGCCAGGCCGATTCCGGATGCCCCGCCGGTGATCACAGCGAGATTCCCCTTTTTGAATGCCGGGTGAAGTCTTGTCATGCAATTCTCCTCAGCTCATCAGGTGAAGGGGGTGATATGGCCCATGCCAGCGGGAAGGTCAAATCTGCAATTTGCCGCGCGTATGGTTCGGTGCAGGCGCTCCTCGTCCGCTACCGCTTCCCCTTGCACGCCGCGATAATCTCGCTAAAAGTGCCGGCAAACACGCACTCTGCTCACCGCTACCCGATACAAGTGGAACTCAACATGGCACTTCCTAAAGACGTCAAGAAGGTCGTTCTCGCCTATTCCGGCGGCCTTGACACCTCCATCATCCTGAAATGGCTGCAGACCGAGCTCGGCGCTGAAGTCGTCACTTTCACCGCCGATCTCGGCCAGGGTGAGGAACTCGAGCCCGCACGCAAGAAGGCCGAGATGCTCGGCATCAAGGAGATCTTCATCGAGGACGTGCGCGAGGAATTCGTCCGCGACTTCGTCTTCCCGATGTTCCGCGCCAATGCGGTCTATGAAGGCGTCTACCTGCTCGGCACCTCGATTGCCCGTCCGCTGATCTCCAAGCACCTGATCGAGATCGCAAAGAAGACCGGCGCGGATGCCATCGCTCACGGCGCCACCGGAAAGGGCAACGACCAGGTTCGCTTCGAGCTTTCGGCTTACGCACTCAACCCCGACATCAAGATCATCGCGCCTTGGCGCGACTGGTCGTTCAAGAGCCGCACGGACCTTCTCGAATTCGCCGAGAAGAACCAGATCCCGGTTGCCAAGGACAAGAAGGGTGAGGCTCCCTTCTCGGTCGATGCCAACCTCCTGCACTCGTCGTCGGAAGGAAAGGTCCTGGAGGACCCCTCGCAGGAAGCGCCCGAATATGTGCACATGCGCACCATTTCGCCGGAGGCTGCCCCGGACAAGCCGACGATCATCAAGATCGGCTTCGAGAAGGGGGATGCGGTCTCGATCAACGGCGTTCGCATGAGCCCGGCGACGATCCTCGCGACGCTCAACGACTACGGCCGTGACAATGGCATCGGTCGCATCGACCTGGTCGAAAACCGGTTCGTCGGCATGAAGTCGCGTGGCGTCTATGAAACGCCTGGCGGCACGATCCTGCTTGCCGCTCATCGCGCAATTGAATCCATCACCCTCGACCGCGGTGCGGCTCACCTGAAAGACGAGCTGATGCCGCGCTACGCCGAGCTCATTTACTACGGCTTCTGGTTCTCGCCGGAACGCCAGATGCTGCAGGCAGCCATCGACCTCAGCCAGAAGGATGTCGAGGGCGAGGTGACCCTGAAGCTCTACAAGGGCAATGTCATGGTCATCGGCCGCGAGAGCGACAAGTCGCTCTATTCCGACAAGCTCGTTACCTTCGAGGACGACCAGGGCGCCTACGACCAGAAGGACGCTGCCGGCTTCATCAAGCTCAATGCGCTGCGTCTGCGCACGCTGGCGAAGCGTAGTCTCGGCAACTGACAGATTTCGAGTTTATGAGAAAGCCTGCCGCGCGAAAGCGTGGCAGGCTTTTCCTATGCCATTCGACGGCTGGCGTGGAGAAAGCCGAGATAGGCGAGTATCGCGACAAGCTGCATTGCCGGTATGACGGTCCCGAACGCCCGCAGCGGATCGCCGATCAGCGCGCCGGCGACGCCCCCGAGAAAGCCGGAACCCATCTGCACGAAACCGATCAACGCCGCGGCCGAACCGGCGATCGCCGGGTGTGGCTGCAGTCCCGCGGTGGTAATGTAGGGAATGACGAAGGCCATGCCGAAGGCACAGATCGCAACCGGCATCATGATCGACAGGAAAGTTGGGTCGACAAATCCGACCGAAAGGGCGATGCACGCACCTCCGGTTCCGGCGAGGGTCAGGCCGGTCAGAAGCGCTCGCCGCTCGCCAAGGCGTGCTGAGAGCACACGCAGCGCGACAGATCCGAAAAAGAAGGAGCCGGTCTGCATCAGCATTCCGACTCCGAATTCGGCCGGGCTCAAATCGACCCTCTTGATCAGGATGAAGGGCAGCATCGTCGACTGGGCGTAGAGAGCGCCGACGGTGCCGGCGAGCACGAAGGCTGCGAGAAGTACCCGCATGTCGGTGACGAGCGTGGCGTAGGCGCCAAACAGCCGTGACGGTTTGATGAGAGCACGGTCGGGGGTCGCTGTCTCGCGCATCAGGAAGGCGACGATGAGCCAGCTGAAGACGCCGAAGCCCACCATCAGGAAGAACACGGCCTGCCATCCGGAAAGGGCAAGGGCGAGGCCACCGAGCGTCGGGCCGGCTGCCGGGCCGATCGCCAGCATGATGCCGATCATGTTGAGGATGCGCGCGGCCTCGGGACCGGTGAACTGGTCCCGCACAATGGCGCGGGAGACCGTGATTCCGACCGATGCACCGGCGCCCTGCACCAGTCGCCCGGCGAGAAGCAGCTCAACGGAGGGGGCGAAGGCGGCGAGCAGGCTTCCCAGCAGATAGATACCGAGAAAGGAGAGCGTGGCGATCCGCCGCCCGAAGGCGTCCGACAACGGTCCTGCGAGCAGCTGTGCGAAGGCAAAGCCGAAGAAATAGAGCGAAAGACTGAGTTTGATGGCGGCATCCGAGGTGCCGAAGGCATGCACGAGTTCGGGCATGGCCGGCGTGTAGATCGCCATCGAAACGGGGCCGATCGTCGTCAGCAGCGCGCCGATCAACGACGTTCGGCTTTCGCTCATTCGCTGTGGTGCCATAGCTCTCTGACCGGTGAACACGTCTTGCGCGGGAGGAGCGCCGCTGGAAAAAGATGGGCGGCGCAAGTGCGCGGACCATAAGCCTCTCGCCCAGATTTGACGAGAGGCAAATGGGGCCTTGAGTGCGTCTTCGGCGTCGGTTCTGAAGAACCGGCAACCGTGACGGGTTTTGCTTTGCCGGTCCTTGCCAAGTGGGCGCTCGCCGCCCCATATCGGTAGGCATGTGCAACCCACCGGTCGGCCGCGACCAGATGAAGGGAATACGAGATGGCTGCAGCTTCTTCGCTCAACACCGCGCTTGTCGAATGGACCGGTTTCCAGGGATTGCCCCGGTTCGAGGCGGTATCCGACGACGATTTCGCGCCGGCCTTCGAGGCGGCCCTCATCGAGCACGACGCGGAAATCGACGCGATTGCCGGCAATCCGGAGCCTCCGACCTTCGTAAACACGGTCACGGCCCTGGAGATTGCCGGCGAAAGCTTGTCGCGGATTTCGGCCTTGTTCTGGAACCGTGCCGGCGCTCATACCAACGACACGATCCAGGCGCTCGAACGAGAAATCGCGCCGAAACTGTCGCGCCACTATTCGAAGATCGGCATGAATGCTGCACTCTTCGCGCGCATCGACACACTTTGGCAGGAGCGCGAGACGCTCGGCCTGTCGGTCGAGGAAATGCGCGTCCTCGAACGGCATTGGAAGGGCTTCGTCAGGTCCGGTGCCTTGCTCGCCAAGCCGCAGCAGCAGAGGCTCGCCGAGATCAACGAGCGACTGGCGGGCCTGGGGGCCAGGTTCGGGCAGAACGTGCTGGCCGACGAGAAGAACTGGTCACTGCTGCTTTCCTCCGATGCGGAGCTTTCCGGCCTGCCGGATTTCCTGAAGGATGCGATGGCGGCGGCTGCCCGCGAACGTGGGGTGGAGGGCAAGTACGCCGTTACGCTCTCGCGCTCGATCATCGAACCGTTCCTCACGTTCTCCGAACGGCGGGACCTGCGCGAGCAGGCCTTCAGAGCCTGGACGGCTCGTGGAATGAACGAGGGCGACACCGACAACCGTGGCATCGTGCGGGAGACACTCTCGCTTCGGCAGGAACTGGCCGATCTGCTCGGTTATGCCAACTTCGCAGAGTTCAAGCTGGACAACACCATGGCGAAGACGGCGGGTGCCGTGAATCACCTCCTGACGACTGTATGGGAGAAGGCCGTCCGCCGTGCCGGAGAAGAGGAGGCGGACATCGCCCGCCTGATCGCCGGAGAGGGGCACAATCACGAGGTCATGCCCTGGGACTGGCGCCATTACGCCGAAAAGATCAGGGCGCAGAAATTCGATTTTTCCGAAGCCGAGCTGAAACCCTATCTCCAGCTTGAGAAGATCATCGATGCTTGCTTCGATGTCGCCGGCCGGCTCTTCGGCGTCATCGCAGTCGAGAAGAAGGAAATTCCAGCCTATCATCCGGACGTCCGCGTCTTCGAGATCCGCGACCGGAGCAGGACGCTCGTCGCACTCTTCCTCGGTGATTATTTCGCCCGCCCATCCAAGCGGTCGGGCGCGTGGATGAGCGCCTTCCGGTCCCAGCACAAGCTGACGATGAAGAACGGCGCCACCGGGGAAATACCGATCATCTACAATGTCTGCAATTTCGCGAAGCCCGCGGAAGGCAAGCCCGCGCTCCTCTCGCTCGATGATGCGCGCACGCTGTTTCACGAATTCGGCCATGCGTTGCACGGCATGCTTTCGAACGTCACCTATCCCTCGGTTGCCGGTACCGGCGTGTCGCGCGATTTCGTGGAACTGCCGTCGCAGCTCTATGAGCATTGGCTGACCGTTCCGGAAATCCTGACGCGTTATGCGGTCCATTACGAGACCGGCGAGCCGATGCCGAAGACACTGCTCGACAAGGTGCTGGCGGCCCGCACCTTCAACGCCGGCTTCAACACTGTGGAGGTCACATCGTCTGCCCTGGTCGACATGGCGTTTCACACGCGGACGTTGGCAGATGATCCTATGGCCGTACAGGAGGAGGTCCTGAGGGAGATCGGCATGCCGCGTTCGATCGTGATGCGGCACGCCACGCCACATTTCCAGCACATCTTCGCCGGCGGTTATTCGGCAGGATATTATTCATACATGTGGTCGGAAGTCCTCGATGCGGATGCATTCGCGGCCTTCGAGGAAACCGGCGACGCGTTCGACGCGACGATGGCCAAGAAATTGAAGGACAACATCTATTCGGTCGGCGGCTCGGTCGACCCGGAGGACGCCTACCGGGCTTTCCGGGGCAAACTGCCGGACCCGGACGCGATGCTGCGCAAGAAGGGGCTGGCGATGATGGAGGAAATCCACGGTAGTGATGCCTGACTTGCCGCGGGTGTGTCACAGAACGGTGACGTAAGTTTCATCTGCGGATCACGTGACTGACATGACGCTCTGATTGTTTCCGCCGGCGGGTGATGGTCGCCCGCCAGCCAGAACGAGGAGAGGTTTCATGACGCAGTCACTGAGGGCGCTGTCGCGCCGTTCGTTTCTTCTGTCCGCAGGTGCGACCGGCGTCGTTGCCGCGTCGGGCTTGCCGCTGCCATTTTATGCCCGTGCCGCGGAGCGTCCGCTCTTCACCCACGGCGTCCAGTCGGGCGACGTCGACACCTCTTCGGGAATGATCTGGACCCGCGTCGATCGTCCGTCGCGGATATTCATGGAATACGCAACGAACGAGAGCTTCTCCAATGCTGTCAAGCTGGCACCGCTTGACGCGCTGCCGGAAACCGATCTGGCGGTGAAACGCTTGCTGACGGAACTGCCGTCTGACCAAGACATCTTCTACCGTTTCGTCGCGGCCGATCTCTCTTCGATCAATACGCTTTCCGAGCCCGTTACGGGTCGCTTCCGCACAGCACCGGCCTCGAAGCGTTCGGTACGTTTCGCCTGGTCCGGCGACACCGCCGGACAGGGCTGGGGCATCGATGAAACCGGCATGAAGACCTATTCGACGATGGCCAAGCATCAGCCCGATTTCTTCATTCACTCGGGTGATACAATCTATGCCGACGGCGCGATGAAGGACGAGGTCGCGCTTTCCGACGGCAGTCTCTGGAAGAACACGATGCTGATCGACGAGAAGCGCAAGGTGGCCGAGACGCTTGCCGAATATCGGGGGCAGTGGAAGTATAACATGCTGGATAGTCATGTCCGCGACTTCAACGCCGTCTGTCCGACGTTCTTCCAGTGGGACGACCATGAGGTCGTCAACAACTGGTCCGCGTCCAAGGATCTGACGAGCGACGATCGCTATACGGAGAAATCCGTCGCCCTCCTCTCCGCCCGTGCGGCGCGCGCCTTCCATGAGATGGCGCCGATCCGCTACACGCCTGCCGAGCCGGGCCGCGTCTACCGCAAGATCGCCTACGGCCCGCTCGTCGACGTCTTCTTCATCGACCTGCGCTCCTACCGTGGTGCCAATCACGACAGCATGGAAACAGAGCTTTCGCCCGAGGCTCGGATCATGGGCGTCGAGCAGGTCAACTGGCTGAAACGCGAGCTCGCCGCCTCGAAAGCAACCTGGAAGGTGATCGCCTGCGACATGCCGATCGGAGTCATCGTCTGGGACGACTTCAAGAACAGCAAGGGGGCGGAGGCGATCGCACAGGGCGATCATGGTTCCGCAAAGGGGCGTGAGCTCGAGATTGCCGACCTTCTACGTTACATCAAGACGGCTGGCATTACGAACACCGTGTGGCTGACCGCCGACGTTCACTATACGGCAGCGCACTATTACAATCCCGACAAGGCGCAGTTTCAGGATTTCGAACCGTTCTGGGAGTTCGTCTCTGGTCCGCTTCACGCCGGCACGTTCGGGCCCAATGACCTCGACATGACCTTCGGGCCGGAACTCAAGTTCGTGAAGGGGCCGACAGCCGAACAGGGGCAAAACCTGCCGCCGTCGATGGGCCTGCAGTTTTTCGGGCTTGTCGACATCGACGGGCAGAGCGAGCAACTGACGGTCCGGCTCATGGATCGCGACGACAACGAGCTCTATAAGGTGACGCTCGATCCGGTGCGTAGCGCCTGAGACTTCGAGGCAGGGTCGGTCTTCCGGCCCTGCCTCCCGGAAATGTGTACCGACGGCAGAGGTTCTCGGAAAAGGCTGTAGCCAGGGCCTTTGCCTTTTTTTCTTTCGCAAACGCAAAAAACACGGTATGAGCGCGCCAAACAAACAAGGCGCCTCCCCGTTTCGCGCCCAGCCCCAGAGATACCTGATATGAAACTTCGCAATATCGCCATCATTGCGCACGTCGACCATGGGAAAACGACCCTTGTGGACGAGCTTCTGAAGCAGTCCGGTTCGTTCCGCGAAAACCAGCGCGTCGCAGAACGCGTCATGGACTCGAATGATTTGGAAAAGGAGCGCGGCATCACCATTCTTGCGAAGGCGACTTCGGTTGAATGGAAGAACACCCGCATCAATATCGTCGACACCCCCGGCCACGCCGACTTCGGCGGTGAAGTCGAGCGCATCCTGTCCATGGTGGACGGCGCGATCGTTCTGGTCGACGCTTCGGAAGGCCCGATGCCGCAGACCAAGTTCGTCGTCGGCAAGGCGCTGAAGGTCGGCCTTCGCCCGATCGTCGCGATCAACAAGATCGACCGTCCGGACGGCCGCCACGAAGAAGTCATCAACGAAGTCTTCGACCTGTTCGCCAATCTCGACGCGACCGACGAACAGCTCGACTTCCCGATCCTCTACGGTTCGGGCCGCGACGGCTGGATGAACGTCAATCCGGAAGGCCCGAAGGACCAGGGCCTGGCTCCGCTGCTCGACCTCGTGCTGGAACATGTTCCGGAGCCGAGCGTCGGTGACGAAGACGGCGCGTTCCGCATGATCGGCACGATCCTCGAAGCCAACCCCTTCCTCGGCCGCATCATCACCGGCCGCATCCATTCGGGTTCGATCAAGCCGAACCAGGCGGTCAAGGTCATCGGCCAGGACGGCAAGCTGATCGAGAACGGCCGCATTTCCAAGATCCTCGCCTTCCGCGGCATCGAGCGCACCGCTATCGACGAAGCCCATGCGGGTGACATCGTCGCGATCGCCGGCCTGTCCAAGGGCACCGTTGCCGACACCTTCTGCGATCCGTCGATCACAGAACCGCTCACCGCGCAGCCGATCGACCCGCCGACCGTTACGATGTCCTTCCTCGTCAACGATAGCCCGTTGGCCGGCACCGAAGGCGACAAGGTCACCAGCCGCGTCATCCGCGACCGCCTGTTCAAGGAAGCGGAAGGCAACGTCGCGCTGAAGATCGAAGAGGCCGAAGGCAAGGACTCGTTCTTCGTCTCGGGTCGCGGCGAATTGCAGCTGGCCGTCCTGATCGAGACCATGCGCCGCGAAGGCTTCGAGCTTGCCGTTTCTCGTCCGCGCGTCGTCATGCACAATGACGAGACGACCGGCCAGCTCATGGAGCCGATCGAGGAGGTCGTCATCGACGTCGACGAGGAGCATTCCGGTATCGTCGTGCAGAAGATGTCCGAGCGTAAGGCCGAAATGGCGGAGCTTCGGCCTTCCGGCGGCAATCGCGTCCGTCTGGTGTTCTTCGCGCCGACCCGTGGCCTCATCGGCTACCAGTCGGAACTGCTGACCGATACCCGCGGCACGGCGATCATGAACCGCCTGTTCCACGACTATCAGCCCTACAAGGGTGCAATCACCGGTCGCACCAACGGCGTGCTGCTGTCAAACGGCGCCGGCGAGGCTGTCGCCTATGCCATGTTCAATCTCGAGGACCGCGGTCCGATGATGATCGAGCCGGGCGAGAAGGTCTATGCGGGCATGATCATCGGCATCCACACCCGCGACAACGACCTCGAAGTCAACGTCCTGAAGGGCAAGCAGCTCACCAACATCCGCGCCGCCGGCAAGGATGAAGCAGTCAAGCTCACCCCGCCGATCCGCATGACGCTCGACCGCGCGCTGTCCTGGATTCAGGACGACGAACTGATGGAGGTCACCCCGAAGTCCATCCGCCTGCGCAAGATGTATCTTGACGCCAACGACCGCAAGCGATTCGACAAGGCGCGGGCTGCCCAGGCTTAATGAGGTATTGCTAATATAAATCATTAACCCCGGTTCCAGAAACCGGGGTTTTTATTTGTGGTTACGAATCCCGCGGTCTTGTCGGAGCGTTTAAAAAAGCGTTAAATTTCCACCTATGGTCCAGATGAGAAGTCTGTTGGCAATGCCGGTTCGCACGAAGGGCGGATGGTGAGATTGTCCAGACGGGACGAGAGTGGCGTTATGAAGACGTTGTCGATTGATGTTCGGCCTGCGGAACCGCAGGACGCTGCAGCCATCGCGGAGGCGCACCGTCTCTCGTGGCAGCATGCCTATGCCGGCCTCATTCCGCATCGCGCCCTGACCAAGATGATCGAGCGTCGCGGCGAGACCTGGTGGCGCAAGGCCACGCGTGGGCCGGCGACCATCCTTGTTGTCGACGTTGCCGGTACGATTGCCGGGTATGCGACCGTCGGCCTCAATCGTTCCCGAGCCTTGCCTCAGGAAGGCGAGATCTACGAGATCTACATTCGTCCGGAATATCAGGGGATCGGACTCGGCTACCTCCTCTTCGGCGAGGCGCGGCGTCTCCTGAAATCGCTTGGTTGCTCCGGCTTGGTGGTCTGGTGCCTCGAGGAAAGCGCTAACGCCTCGCAGTTTTTCCGCTCGAATGGCGGTGTCGACGCTGTCGAAGGCATGGAAGACTTCGGCAACCAGCAACTGAAGAAGCTTGGCTTCATCTGGAACTAGGATCCCGCTCAGGTCAGCTCAGGGGCTAGTTTCCGGCCAGATATGGGTCGGTTCACCGCTCTTGTCGCCGCGTTTCCCAAACCATGCGCTCTCGTCGCGACCGCAGGCGAAGTCTTGCGCCTGCTCATCGGCCACGTTGCGGGCGAGTTCGTTGGCGTCCGGATTCGACAGCGCATCCACGTAGCCGACGATGCAGCCGAGGCCATCGCCCGGTTGCGCGACACGGGAAATGACGAGGACCTGCCCAGTGCTTTCCTTGGTCGGCATTCCGGCTTGATCGTCGACGTTTTCAATGAACCAGCGGAGGATTGTCGCGAAGGGCCTGCCCCCAGTGTTGCGCCTCCATTCGATCTTGCTGCCGACATGGTTGAAAACCGCGAAGGACTCAAAGGCTTCGTTCTCCAGTTTCTTGTCGACTGTGCCGTAGAGGATGCTCTGACGGAGATCGCTCTCGGCGAAGTGCACGTCATATCCGTCATACCCACGGCACAGCAGGCTGGCGCCCATCTCGTCCTCGGCGACGGTGCGGCACTTGTCGAGGTCGAGGTCCGTGTAGGCGCTGTCGTTGGCCTGTGCCGCATGCGTGATCACCGGCCAGATCAGCGCCGCCGCCAGCAACGTGAAAATAGATGGTTTCATCGTGCATCCCCCTTTTATGCCGTTATAACAGTCATGCGACCGTTGGCGCGAGATGCCGTAGAAAAAACTGTGGCCTTGGCAGGCCGCGCGCGGCGACGGTGGACGCGACGTTCTCCCAAAGCCGTGTTGCATTGCGCAATGAATCCCATTAGGACAGCCGAGATTTCAACATACCCATGGGGTTAGACATGCGCATCGATGCAATTGCCGTTGGCAAGAACCCGCCCGACGACATCAACGTCATCGTCGAAGTTCCGGTCGGCGGTCACCCGATCAAGTATGAAATGGACAAGGACGCCGGTGCGCTGATCGTTGACCGCTTCCTCTATACCCCGATGACCTACCCGGGCAATTACGGCTTCGTACCGCATACGCTGTCGGACGATGGCGATCCGATCGACGTCCTGATCTGCAATACGCGTCCGCTGTTGCCCGGCTGCGTAATCAACGTCCGCCCGATCGGCGTGATGATCATGGAAGACAATTCCGGCAAGGATGAGAAGATCATCGCGGTTCCGTCCCACAAGCTGACGCAGCGTTACGACAAGATCGAGAACTATACCGATCTGCCGGAAATCACGCTGAAGCAGATCGAGCACTTCTTCGAGCACTACAAGGATCTTGAGCCCGGCAAGTGGGTGAAGATCGGCGGCTGGCAGGACGTCAGCGTCGCCAAGCAGCTCATCCTCGAAGCTGTGCAGCGCGCCAAGACCTCCAAGTAAGCATTCAGCGCGCCAACAGCGCCTCGATCTTTTCTACCAAGTCCTTCGGATCGCCATCGATCCGGAGGACTTTTTGTCTGGCGGTGTCGCCGGAAATCACCGAAATCGACGATTTCGGTACGCCGATCGCCTTTGAAAGGAGAGCGATGAGGGCTTTGTTGGCCTTTCCTTTTTCCGGAACGGCGGTCACCTTTGCCTTCAGATGCGCTTCGTCGTTCGCATTCATCTCGACGCCGTCCACCTGGTCCCGCCCGGCATTCGGCGTCAGCCGAATGGACAGTCGCAAGTGGTCACCGTGGATGCTGTATGGCGGTTTCAAGCGAAGATCGGATAGATGCTCGTCCACATCAGGGACCGGATGAAGAAGATGATCAGCAGGACGATGATCGGGGAAATGTCGATGCCGCCGAGATCCGGCAGTACCCGCCGGATCGGGCGTAGCGCCGGCTCGGTCACATTGTAGAAGAAGGTTCCGAGCGAATTGACGAAACGGTTGCTCGAGTTGATCACATTGAAGGCGTAGAGCCACGAGAAAATGGCACTCCCGATGAGGACCCAAGTGTAAAGGCTGAGGGCCAAATCGATCGTTTGAAACAACGCCAGCATAATCGTCTCCATTTCAAGGTTGACAGAGATGTAGACATTGGCAGCTTATCGGGCAAGTGCCGCAGGCAGGCACACGGGGAATCATGCTTAATGGTCCCCCGGATTTCGGCCGAGTCCCACCTTCCGAAAGGATTGCTTCCCGACCATGTCTGCACATCTGTCCGGCGACCGCTTCGCAGCCTTCAGGCATGCCTCCTATCTCCGCTTCTTCCTCTCGCGGTTCCTTGCCGCCTTCGCGACCCAGATCCTCAGCGTCTCGGTCGGCTGGCAGATGTATGACGAGACGAAAAGCGCCTTCTATCTCGGGCTGATCGGCCTCTTTCAGTTCCTTCCAGCATTGCTGCTTATCCTTGTCACGGGCTCCGTCGCGGACCGCTATAACCGGCGTGCCATCGTCGCGATCTGCATGATCGTCAGCGCCTTTTGCGGCGCGTCTTTTCTCGCGCTCACACTTATGGATGCCTTTTCGCCAGTTCCGGTGTTCGCGATTCTCGTCGTTTTCGGTATCGAGCGCGCCTTCAATGCGCCGGCGACACAATCGCTTGCCCCCAACCTCGTTCCCGAGGAGGATCTGCCGAACGCCGTTGCGTGGAACTCCACCTCCTGGCAGACGGCTTCGATCCTCGGGCCGGTTGCCGGTGGCCTGCTTTATGGCGTGAGCCCCATCGTCGCCTACTCGGTCGCCTTGGCATTCTTTTCAACCGCAGCGCTTCTCGTCTTTCTCGTTGACCGACCGGCGCAGAGGGTCTCCAACAAGGCAGTGACCTGGACAACCGTGCTTGCGGGGTTCCGCTTCATCTGGAGCGAGAAGGTGGTTCTCGGCGCGATATCCCTCGATCTCTTTGCGGTGCTCCTCGGGGGGGCCGTCGCCCTCATGCCGATATTTGCGCGCGATATCCTCGTGCTCGGCCCATGGGGGCTCGGCCTGCTGCGTGCGGCTCCCGGCATCGGCGCCATTCTCGTCGCGATCGTGCTCGCCGGCTTCCCAGTCCGTCATAATGCCGGCCTGTTCATGTTTGTAGGCGTCGCATTGTTCGGTGCTGGCACGATCATCTTCGGTCTTTCGGAAACGGCTTGGATCTCCATCGTGGCGCTCATGTTGATGGGGGCGGCCGATATGGCGTCGGTCTATGTCCGCGAGACGCTGATTGCGCTCTGGACGCCGGATGACGTGCGTGGCCGGGTGAATGCGGTCAACATGGTCTTCGTCGGCGCGTCCAACGAGCTGGGTGAGTTCCGTGCGGGCACGATGGCGTCGCTGGTCGGCGCCGTGCCCGCGGTGGTGATCGGTGGCGTTGGAACGCTTGCGGTGGCTATTCTGTGGGCTGCCGGTTTTCCGCAACTGCGGCGCATCGACAGTCTTGACGCGCCCATACGTCAGGATACGCGCTGAGGCTTTCGCCCGAAGACGAGATCGAGGAAATCGGAGAGCCACGCCCTGAGGGGTGCATCGAAGATCATCCGGCCTTCGAGATGGTCGCGCCCCTGCTGCGCGTTGGGCATGACGAAGCGATGGGCACCATGAACGACCCAACGCTGCATCATGGCGCGGGTGAGTTCGGCGTGAAACTGCAGGCCCCAGGCGTTCTCGCCATAGCGGATCGCCTGATTGCGGTAGAGGTCACCCTCGGCGAGCAGCTCGCATCCATGCGGCAGGTCGAACCCTTCGCGGTGGAAGTGATAGACCATTTGCGGCCAGCGCATGAGCAGGCGGCCGCGCTCGGTCGGACGGATCGGATACCAGCCGATCTCGACCAGACTGTTCCGGTCGGCCGAGACCTTTCCACCGAGATTGCGGACCATCATCTGCGCGCCGAGACAGATGCCGAGAAACGGCTTCTTCTCCTTCAGCGGAACGTCGATCCAGTCGATTTCGTCGCGGATGAACTGATCTGGATCGTTTGCGCTCATCGGCCCGCCGAAGATGACTGCTCCGGAATGTCCGGCCAGTGTCTCCGGAAGCGGGTCGCCGAGCGGCGGTCTGCGGATATCGAGCGGGTAACCTTTCTCGAGTAGCATCTGGCCAACCCGGCCGGGGCTCGAGCGCTCCTGATGGAGTACAAGCAGGACTGGTGGCGATCTCAAGGGATCATGAAGCATCCTTGCTCCCTTGGGCCGAGCGCATGACCGCTTCGCGGCGCTGGCTCACGCGGTCACGGTCGGAGACTCCGAGCAGATCGGCGATCCGCCAGACGACGTGATCTTCCATTTCGCTTCGGCTGCCATCGGCATAGACGATGTCCCATAGTATGCCGAGCAGCTGAAGCCGCTGCTCCTCGTCCAGGTGTCGCTTGATGTCGGACGTGAAGCGATAATAGTCGACGGCTTCGCTCTCGGCCCTCTGGCCCGCTTTCAGCAGTGCCTGGAGTTCCTCGTCGTCCAGCCGGTACTCGTCCTTCAACAACTGTTCGAGTTTCTCGCGTTCGGCCTCGTGGACGACACCGTCGGCTTCCATGACCTGGAAACAAAGGGCTGCGACTGCGACCCGCGGATCGTCGGGAGATATGGCGTCATTGCCACGACCCTGTGTCAGACTTTGAAAAAAGGCCTGGAGGCGTTCGAGCATCTCTCTTCCTTCAGAAAAGGCGCAAGCGGTTCTTGTCGTCGGCTGGTCGCTGGCCTTTTCGCACGCCCGGGTCGTCCGGAGGATGGCCGAAGAAGGGGGAGGCAGTCTCGGCTGGCTCCGGTGTGCGGACCGGCTCTGCGGGCGTTTTGGGGGACACCGACACGTCTGTCTTTTCGACTTGTTCGACGACCGTGCGTTTCTCAGTCGAGGACTGGGCCTTCTTTACCGGCGGAAGCGCGTTGATCGCTGCGTCCCCACGCGAGACGACGCCCTCTTCGACCGGACCTTCCAACTGATCGAAGGGGACCTTCCACTCGAAGGCGTCGAGGCGACCGGTGACGGGGGATACGGGCAGCCATTTCTCCGAAATGTGACCGTCGGCGATCCACACCGGATCACGCGGTGCGCGCAGGGCCTGGGCCATCCAGTAGCGCACGCGTCCCTGGTCGCCGGTTTCTGCCTCTTCGATATCAGCGAGCAAGAGATAAACCCGTTCGCGGGCGTCCATGCGGGCCGCCTCTTCCGCCTTTAGGCGCGCCTTGGCGAACTCCTGGGCGTCGAGAGCCGCCTCGGCGACAATCAGGAGCCCTTCGACATTGTTGGGGCGCAACGAGTCCAGCCTTTCGGCACGCTTCAGCCGATCGACAGCGCTGTCCCCACCGCGGGCCCGGACATATGTCCTGGCGACGTCCGGATGCGGAGCGACTTTCCAGGTCTGCTCGAGAATAGATGATGCCTTGCGCACATTGTCTTCGCGCAAATAGGCCTTCGCCGCGACGACCGCCGCGGGAACGAGATCCTTCGCGAGCTTCAGGGCATGCACGGCGCTGTCGCGGGCACCGGCAGGGTCTCCTTCGAGTTGCTCCTCGGCCCTGGCCGTCAGCAGGACCGCCTTCAGGCGATCAGCCTCCGGCCGGGCGAGGACGTGGGCTACGCGCTGCTGGTCGAGCAGACGAATGGCATCTTCCCACTGGCTGGACTGGCAGCGGTATTCAAGGGTGGCTTTTGCGGCCCAAGGCAGATAAGGCGCCTGCTCTGCGGCCGTCTCCGCATACTGTCGTGCGGCTTCATGCGCGCCGAGCCGAACTGCTTCTGCATAGAGGCCGTAGAGCCCGAGCTCTCTGGTTTCAGGATCCTCCGCCATCTGCTGGTAGAGCCGACGCGCCTCGTCGTGCCTGCCTTCGATCGCTGCGGTCTGTGCTTCGAGAACGAGGATCAGCGGTTCCTGTTCCGCCCGGAGAAGACCGCGGGCGCGGGAACTCATCTTGTGGGCGAGCAGTGCATTTCCAGCGCCGGCAGCGATGAGGCCCGTCGAGAGCGCCTGATAGCCGCGGTCTCGCTTGCGCGCGCGGAAGAAGCGGCGCGCCGAGTGCGGTGATGTCCAGAGCAGGCGGACGATCCACCACGCCAGCATCACCGCGACGATGATTGCGAGGACGACGGTCGCGGCAACGGTCAGACTCATCTCGATCAGCTGACCCTGCCAGAGGATCGAGAGGGAGCCCGGTCGCTCGGCGAGCCAGGCAAAGCCGAATCCGAGGGCGAGAACGGTGATAATGAAAAGAAGTGTCCGGATCATCACGCGCTCCTCAGCCCCGGTTGCCGCCGACGGCGCTGGTCATGGCGGTGCCCACCAGCTTCTCGACCTCGATCCGGGATTTCAGAGCCTTGGCGAAGTCGGCCGATGCGGCCTTGCCGGTCTCCGGCAACGTGTCCCATTCGAGCGAAGCGCCCTGGAGATCACCGTTTCGAAGCTTGTCCTCCATGCGCGCGACGATCGCTTCCGGCGTGTCGCCCTCGACATTGCCGACTGGCCGCACCTTGACGACCGAAAGCGCGCTCGAAAGCAGCCGCTCGGCGAGTCCCTGGTTCGGATCTGGCTGGTTGACCGCTGAGAGAATGGAGCTTGCGGTATCCTGAAACTGACGCACGAGATCCGCACGCGAGGGAATTCCCGTGCGTGCGTAATCCCGGAGCGAGCCGATGATCGGGTCGTCGGGTGTGATGCCGGCGAGGGTGTCGAGTTCGGTCAGGAAAGTTCCGCCACGATCCACGGCAGCCTTCAGTCCGGCGACGGCGATCGCGCGGGCCACCTCGACGTCATCCCGCGGCTCTTCAAGCTTCTTCTCGATCTCGGCGATGCGACCGTCGAGGCTGGTCTCGATCTCCGAAAGTCTGGTCGTTGCCGCATCTCCGCTCGTCCGAAGAGCATCAAGTGCGCTCTGCAAACCTGTCAGCTGCTCCCGCACCCTATCGAGCGCCGTGGTATCGACGGTCGGTACCGGCTGGCTTGCCGCGCTTTCAAGAGCCGCAAGCCGC
>DATGWU010000373.1:0-10191 GCA_035299345.1 Rhizobium sp. | reverse complement strand
GAAGACCTCTTGAACTATCCCAGGCCGGATTGTTCCAAGGGCAACCTCCCCAAACCGTATTTTGTTATATGGCAAATCAGCTTACGCCGACGGCGCCCTTTGTCAATTCGGTTCGGGGCCGGCTCGCCCGTTTTCGAGGCGTGGACGTCAGCCGAACTTGAAGAGCACGCCGTAGCCGCCGCGCGGATAGTTCCATTCGATCTCGCCGGATGTCTCGCAGAGCACCCGGCAGGTGCCGCATTCCATGCAGCCGTCGGCGGTGATCTCCACCTGGCCCTTGTCGTTCTGCTCGTAGCACTTGGCCGGGCAGACCCTCGTCAGGGCCAAGAGACTCGGACTTGGCGTCTCGTGGGGACGAACCGTGATATGCGGCCGGCCGACATCGACCAGATAGCGGTTCTGGAACAGTTTGTCCTCGACCCGGACGTTCTTGATGGCGATGGTCATGTCGGTATACCTCGTTGGCGAAGGCAAATCCGGCAAAGGCGCTGGTCCTGGTTTCCGGAGTTGCGTGAGACAAAGGATGCGGTGCTTCTCTCAGTCTGTGTCGGGCGAAAGGCGCGTCAGCGCCAGGCAAAGGCAAGTTTCATGGCATCGGAGACCATACCCCAGCGGCTGCGGTTCTTGACGAACTGGGCGATCGTCGCCTTCTCCTTGTCGATCTTCGGCGTGCCGTCGACACGCACGAAGTTCTGCGCGGCTGCCGATATCAGCTGCGGGTAAGTCATGAAGAAATTCCGCGAATTGGTGTGCAGCAGGGCAGGCATGTCCTTGTGCTTCTTGAGGTCCTTCATCACGAAGGAGTCCTCCAGCATCTTTCTGTAGAGGCTCAGGTTTTCCGCGGACATCGGGTCCCTGCGGCTCTTGACCTGGAAGATCGCTTCCGCTGCCAGCCTGCCCGACGTCATGGCAAGGTTCGAGCCCTCGCGATGGACGGCGTTGTTGAGCTGGGCGGCATCGCCGACGACCACCCAGCCGTCGCCGAAGAGTTGCGGCACTGCCTTGTATCCGCCCTCCGGGATCAGATGCGCGGCATATTCCTTGACCTCGGAGCCCGCCAGCAGGGGTTTCACAGAGGGGTGGTTCTTGAATTCCTCCAGCAGCGCATAGGGGCTTTCCATGGTCTTTGCATAATCGGAGACCAGGCAGCCGACACCGAGCGAGATCGATTCCTTGTTGGTGTAGAGGAAGGCCAACCCCGTCATGCCCTGCGAGAAGGTGCCGGCGGCTTCGATCACGCAGCCTTCATTGCCGGTCAACCCGAAGCGCTGACAGATCACTTCCTCCGGCAGGAAGTGCATTTCCTTGACCGCCAGCGCCACCGTTTCCGGCTTCGGCATGTCGCGCAGGCCGGCGCGGGTTCCAAGCAGGCCGTTCACGCCTTCGGCGAGCACCACCACGTCGGCGAAGATCGCGCCGCCCCGGCGGTCGGTGTGAACGCCGATCACCTTGCCGGCGGTATCACGGGCAAGTTCGGTCACAGTCGTTTCGCACAGCACCGTCGCGCCGGCTTCCTTGACCTTGGAGGAGAACCACTTGTCGAACTGGGCGCGGATGATCGTGTAGCGGTTCGGCTTGTCCTCGTTGAAATCGGAGGAGCGGTAATGCATGCCCGTATGGGAGGTGTCGTCCATCATCCAGAAGCGCTGCTCGACCAAATGCCGTTCGAGCGGCGCGTCCTCGCGGAAATCCGGGATGATCTTTTCCAGCATCGAGGCATACATGATCGCCCCCTGGACATTCTTCGAACCGGCATATTCGCCTCGCTCCAGCTGCAGTACCTTCAGGCCGCGGCTTGCCAGCGTATAGGCGGCGGCATTGCCGGACATGCCGGCTCCGATGACGATGGCATCGAATTTCTCCTCGATCATGGTCGCATCTCCGTCAGCTGGCGAGCTTGTCGCGGTTGTGGGGCGAGAGGCGGCGGATGAACGCCTCGGTGAGGGCAGGAAGAAGGCGCACCGCGTCGGTGACGATGCCGACATGGGCGAAGTCGAAGATCGGGGCATTGGGGTCTGTGTTGATCGCGACGATCAAGTCGGCGCCTTCCACGCCCACCCGGTGCTGGATCGCCCCAGATATGCCGGCCGCGATATAGAGCTTCGGACGGATCGTCTTGCCGGTCTGGCCGATCTGGCGTTCGGACGGCATCCAGCCCTTCTGCACGACCGGCCGCGAGCAGCCGTATTCCGCGCCGAGTGTCGAGGCGAGGCTCCGGATCAGCTGAAAGTTCTCGGCCGCACCGAGCCCGAGCCCGCCGGCCACGACAATGTCGGCATAGGCGAGGTTGACCTTGGCAGACTGGCTGTCGGGAATGAAGCTCAGGACCTTCGTCACGATGTCTTCTTCCACCATCGGCAGCCTGTGCTGGATGACGCGGCCGACGGGCCGATCCTGGCGCTCGGGCATCGGCATGACGCGAGGGCGGACTGTCGCCATCTGGGGACGGAAGTTCAGCGTGTAGATGGTGCAGAGCAGCGAGCCGCCGAAGGTCGGGCGGGTGGCTGCGAGTGACTTGTCCTCATCGACGTCGAGTTCGGTGCAATCGGCGGTAAGCCCCGTCTTCAGTGTGGTGGCGACGGAACCGGCGAGGTCGCGGCCGAGCGTGGTTGCTCCGAGCAGGAGGATTTCCGGCTGGTAGGTGTTGACGAGATCGGTCAGCGCCTTCGAGTAGGGTTCGTTGCGATAGTCCTTCAGGACCGGGTCCTCGACGAGATAGACGAGGTCGGCGCCATAGGCGAAGGCTTCGGCGACGGCGTGCCAGGTCGCTTCCCCGTGAGGCCCGAGGACGGCGCCCGCCAGCTGCACGCCGAGCTTGTCGGCCAGCCTGCGACCACAGCCGAGCAGTTCGTAGGAAACCGGGTGAACCTGCCCGCGCTCCAGCTCGATCGCCACCCAGACATGCTTGTAGGACTTGAAATGCTCGGGCAGTTCCTTCTTCATGCCGGCGCGTCCGGCGGCCGGTGCTGCGGGTTTCTTGGCCTCTTCGGTCATGTCCTCATCCTTCCTAGGCGGCGCAGTTTTCGACGGCGAGTGCCGTTTCAAGGGCGGGTTTGCGGCTGAAGATCTCGCCGATCAGTCCATCGGCGAGATCGCGCGCGCTGTCGCCTGGCTCCCCGATGATCTTTGCCTTCTCCTGGCGGGCCGTCGGTGCAAAGACTCGTTTCACCACGGTCGGCGAGCCGCGAAGCCCGCATTTGGTCAGGTCTTCGATCCCCGCGTCGGTGGCACTCCAGGTGACGATTTCGGCCCGGGCGGCCCGCAACGCATCATCGAGCGTCCCGCGACGGATTTCGTTCGAACCCTCGAGCATGGTGACGAGACAGGGCAACTTCGTCTGCAGGACCTGCGTGCCGCCTTCCGCCCGCCGTTCGACGGTGATCGCCCGTGTCTCGGGGTCGACGGATGCGATCTTTGCGACATAGGTCAGTTGCAGGAGGTCGAGACGCTTGGCGATGCCCGGCCCCACTTGCGCGGTGTCGCCGTCGATCGTCTGCTTTCCGGCAAAGATCACGTCCGGCTTGCCGTAGACCTGGCCGATCTTTTCGATCGCCGCGGAAAGCGCAAAGGACGTGGCCAGCGTGTCGGAGCCGGCAAAAAAGCGGTCGGTGAGCAGAACGCCGCGATCCGCCCCGAAGGTCAGGGCCTTCCGCAGCGCATCTGCGGCCATCGGCGGGCCCATGGTCAGCACGGTGACCTCGCCGCCGTGGACGTCTCGCATCCGCAACGCCTCCTCCAGGGAAAACAGGTCGAAGGGGTTGATGATCGTCGGCACGCCTTGCCGCATGATGGTGTTGGTCACCGGATGGACGCGGATCTGCGCCGAATCCGGCACTTGCTTGATACAGACGACGATATGCATGCCGCGCACCTCCATCAGGTTTCTTCAAAGGTTACGCAGATGCAGCAGCATAATCCGTGCCATGTCGCTGATCGAAGAATAACCCTTTGATATCTCTGGATTCCCGTCTTCATCATCCGTCGTGATCGAAGGTTTTGTCGGGTTCTCGACACTGTCGTGTCGCATCGTGTCGTTTCGCGTCCGGCGCAGGCGGACGTCGAAAGGACCGGCCGCCTCGGGAAGGGCAGCAGACCTATTGTTCGGCAAACGGCTTCAGAGCGGCCTCGACGGAGACGAAGGCGCCACGTTTTTCCGCCGGCTTCTCCGGATCGTGTTCCTTCAGCACCTTGAAGACGCGCTGCGAAAGCGGCGAGGCACTCTCGAAGTCTGAATAGGCGCGCTCCAGCGTCGAACGGGCGCGGGCCGCGATCACCCGGTCGGGAAGGCCTTCGAAATCCTCCTCCGCGAGATACTGTCCCATACGTTTCAGGATGTGCAGGCGCGCGACGTTCAGCACCCTGGCATCGTAGAGGATGCCGAGGGTGTGAAAGAAGTCTTCGGCGGAGGACAGGCCGCGCAGACGCTCAAGGATGTTGTCGACGTCGATGGGGCGGGAATTGGACGAACAGTCACTCATGGGAGGCTCCTGCGGGTTCCGGTACATTGGTGATGGGTGTGACCGAGACCTCGGCCAGCGGGGAAAGGTTCGTCCGCGCCTGCAACCGGGCGAGGCGAACCTCAAGGAAATCGATGCGGTCCACGAGTGCTGCGATGGCTTCACCGACGGGGTCGGGCATCAGGTGATGTTCGAGGTCGATGCGGCGATCGCCGGACCTTCGTCGTTCCCGCGCCGGCCTCACCACCCTGCCGGGTATGCCGATGACCGTCATCCCGGGCGCGACATCCTCGATGGCGACGGAGTTGGCCCCGATCCGGCAACCGGCGCCGACGGTGATCGGGCCGAGGATCTTGGCGCCGGCCCCGACCAGCACGCCCGATCCGAGTGTCGGATGCCGTCTGCCGGGCGTCCAGGACGTGCCGCCGAGGGTCACGCCGTGGTAGAGCGTCACGTCATCGCCGATCTCCGCCGTCTCGCCGATTACCACGCCGGCGCCGTGATCGATGAAAAAGCGCTCGCCGATCACAGCTCCCGGATGAATGTCGATGTTGGTGAGGAGGCGTGACAGCCAGGAAAGAAGGCGCGCGATAAAGCGCAGTCGTCTCCGCCATAACGCGTGGGACAGGCGATGCCAGATGATGGCGTGCACGCCCGGGTAGGTCAGCAGGATTTCGAGCGCGAAGCGCGCGGCCGGGTCACGGGCCTTCACGCAGGCGATGTCGTCCAAAACAAGCCGCAACAGCGACTTTGGCGCCGGAGCCGCCTCTTTCGGTCGGTCGGTGTCGATCGTCTCTCTGCCAGCGACGGCCGGCCCTTGGCCGGTGCCCATCACGAACGACATGGCTGACCCTCTCGGTCCTGATGTGTCGCCGCCCGGTCGTAGAGTTCGACCAATACCTCGGGGGGCACCGGCTTTTTCGTCATCACCGCGCGGCGGCGAATCTCGGGCATCAGCCGCGCCAGGATCGCCGGTTCGCACCCGCGGTCGTGGCCCGCCAGCACGTAGGCAAGCGCCTTTGCTCCGGAGTGCTTGCCGATGGCGATCTCGTGACCGCGCCCGAAAGGTTCCGGATCAAGGCCCTGATAGGTACGCCGGTCGCTGAGGAGGCCCGCGACGTGGATGCCGGACTCGTGTGTGAAGACGTCGCCTCCGGTGATGGCCTGCGAGGGCGGCAGTCGGCGTCCCGAACAGCGGGCGACCAGTTCGGCGAGGTCCCTCAGCGCCGAGAGGTCTATTCCGGTCGCGACGGTCTCCTTCAGTGCCAGGATTGCCGCAACCTCTTCGAGCGCGGCGTTTCCGGCGCGCTCGCCGAGCCCGGAGACGGTGACGGAAAGATGTTTCGCCCCGGCGCGGAAAGCGGCCAAGGTATTGGCGGTCGCCAGCCCGAAATCGTCATGGGCGTGGAATTCGACGTCGATCAGGCCGGCCTCCGCCAACGGCTGAACGAGCGCCATCGTGGAGAAGGGATCGAGGATACCGACAGTATCGGCAAGGCGCAGCCGTCGTGCTCCCGCCGCGGCGGCGACAGCGGCGACGTCCCGCAGATGGTCGGGGTCGGCGCGCGAGGCGTCCTCGCACCCTATGGCGACGAAAAGCCCGAGGGACACGGCGCGGCGCGTCATGCGCTCGATCCGGTCGAGGGCTTCGCTACGACCAATGCCGAGCTTGGCGGAAAGCTGGAGATCGGAGGCGGGCAGCGAGAGGTTGACCGCCTCGACGCCGGTCTTCAGCGCGGCGTTGAGATCGTCGCCGGTCATGCGGCACCAGGCCATGACCCGGAGCGGCAGTCGGCGCGCCACGATGGCGCGGATCGCCGCGATCTCTTCTTCGCCCATGGCCGGTGTGCCTGCCTCGATCTCCGGAACGCCGGCCGCGGCGATCGCTTCGGCAATCGCCGCCTTCTCGGCCACGGAGAAGGCGACGCCCGGCGTCTGCTCGCCGTCACGAAGGGTCGTGTCGTTGAGAAAGACGGCGGGGTGGTTGGGTGATCTCACCATGATCTTCTCCATCATCCGGTCTGTGCGACCTTTCGCGTGCCGGCGGGTTGCCTCAGCCGCATCACAACCGGCGGCAGCACGGCGAGCACGTGGTCGATGTCGCTGTCGTCGTTGTCCGGTCCGAGAGAAAGGCGGACGGCGCCGCCGAGGTGGCTCGCCGGTACGGCCATCGCCTGCAGGACATGGCTCGGCTGCATGGCGCCGGTGGAGCAGGCCGAGCCGGAAGAACAGGCTATGCCTTCGCGCGCAAGGAACGCCAGGAGACCATCGCCGTCGACGTCCTCGAAGGCGATGTTGCAGGTGTTCGCGAGCCGGGCCGTCGGATCGCCGTTGATGCGGGCTCCGGGGACGGCGCCCAGCAGGCCCTGTTCCAGCCGGTCGCGCAGCACCTTCATCCGCGCCGCTTCGCTTTCCAGTCTCGATGCGGCGCGTTCGGCCGCTTCGCCGAAGCCGACGATCGCCGGCACGTTTTCTGTTCCGCCGCGGCGGTTGCGTTCCTGCCGGCCGCCGAGGATCAGGGGATAAAACGGCGTCCCCCGCCGAACATAGAGAGCACCGATACCCTTCGGGCCGGCGATCTTGTGGGCGGAAAGGCTCATCATGGAAATGGCGCTTTCTTCCACCCGGATCGGTACCCGCCCCGCCGCCTGCACCGCGTCGGTGTGGAAGAGGGCGCCGGCGGCTTTCGCTTTCTCCGCGAGGGTTTCGACGGGGAAGAGCGTCCCGGTCTCGTTGTTCGCCCACATGAACGAGACGGCGGCGGTACGTTCGCACAGAGCGTGCTCGTAGGCCGCGACGTCGATGCGGCCGCAGCGATCGACGGGAATGCGGTGCACCCGGGCGCGTCCCTCCGCCTCCAGCCGTTCGCAGAGCGTCAGGAGGGCCGGGTGCTCGACGGCGGATACGATGATTTCGTTGCGCGGGGCAAGGGCCGCAAGCGCGCTGAGAAGCGCCGTATTGTCGCTCTCGGTGCCGCCGGACGTGAAGACGATCTCGCTGTCGCTTGCGGCGCCGATCAGCGTCTGGATCTGCCGCCGCGCCTTCCGCACGGCGCTGAAAGCTGCTTCGCCAAAGGCGTGGTGCGATGAGGGATTGCCGAAGCTCTCCCCGAGGAACGGCAGCATTGTCTCGACGACCGCCGGGTCGATCCGCGTCGTGGCGTTGTGGTCCAGATAGACGGTGCGCATCGCGATCACCCTCACTCGACGGGAATGACCCGCAGCGGCATTCCGACCGCTTCGACCAGTCTTTGGCGGACACCTGCGACGGTCACCGAGGCGAGCTGGCACCCGACACAGGCACCGGTCAGACGTACGAAGACCGCGTCTCCCTCGATCTTGACCAACTGGCAATCGCCGCCGTCGCGCCTGAGGTTCGGGCGGATCGTTTCCAGCGCGGCCTCGATCAGCGGGCGCCGACGGGCGATCAGGGCCGCCCGAAGGGCCGGGCCGTCGAGCGCCTCTTCCGTTTCCGGCGGTTGCTCCGGCGCCGTCGGCACGATCGTCGGCACAGGGCGGGGCGAGGCGAGGGGGGAACGGCCGCGGAGGCCGTCGAACAGTGTGATGCGCGTGGCGCGGCTTTGTTCCGGCATCGCCGTCCCTCGCTCAGCTGAAGGACTTGCCGCAGGCGCATTTGTCCGCGGCATTGGGATTGTCAAAGACGAAGCCGGAGGATTCGAGGCCGGTGACGAAATCGATAGTCATGCCGGCGACATGTGGCTGGGAGCGGTCGTCGACAAAAATCTTGACCCCGTCGGTGTCGATCACCGCGTCACCGTGTCGGACGGTCGATTCCAGCCCCATCATGTATTTGAAGCCGGCACAGCCGCCGGCTTCGACCATGATGCGAAGCCCTTCGGCGGGCTCGGCAGCCTTCGAGAGAGCGGACTTGACGGCGGAAATGGCATTCTCGGTCAGGGTGATCATGGCACGTTTCTCCGTTTTGCAGGACGACGCGAAACGCTATGCATCAGCCATGCCAGAGAAAAATACCTTGGAATAACAGTTGCATGGGGGAAATCCGCCTTGTCGGCTTTGCGACAACGTCTTCAATTCGACAGGAGCTGTCGGCTTCCTACAAAAACGTCGAGCCCTGTCGGGTTTGTCGCGTCTGCGACAGAGCGATGTTGTGGCCAAGTTTCGCCGGTCGAAATGGCTAATAATCTGATTCAAAAGAGAAAAATCTAGGCGCTGCAATCAGCCTTCCGAGTTGGCACGGGTCTTGAAACGGAGAAAGCGGCGGCGGTCGAGCCGACCCATCCGATATTCAGCCCCGCGGGAGAGGCCGCGGACGCTTCAGCCAAGGAAGGAATGAACATGACAGCTCTGCGTCAGATCGCATTTTACGGGAAGGGCGGGATCGGCAAGTCCACGACCTCCCAAAACACGCTGGCCGCTCTCGTCGACCTCGGTCAGAAGATCCTGATCGTCGGTTGCGACCCGAAAGCGGATTCCACCCGCCTGATCCTCAACTCAAAGGCGCAGGATACAGTCCTGTCGCTTGCCGCCCAGGAGGGTTCCGTCGAGGACCTCGAACTCGAGGATGTCCTGAAGATCGGCTACAAGGGCATCAAGTGTGTGGAATCCGGTGGTCCCGAGCCGGGCGTCGGCTGTGCCGGTCGCGGTGTCATCACCTCGATCAACTTCCTCGAGGAGAACGGCGCCTATGACGACGTGGACTATGTGTCCTACGACGTTCTCGGCGACGTCGTATGCGGCGGCTTCGCGATGCCGATCCGCGAAAACAAGGCCCAGGAAATCTACATCGTCATGTCCGGCGAGATGATGGCGCTCTACGCCGCCAACAACATCGCCAAGGGCATCCTGAAATACGCCAATTCCGGCGGCGTGCGCCTCGGGGGCCTGATCTGCAACGAACGCCAGACCGACCGCGAACTCGACCTTGCCGAAGCTCTCGCCGCGCGTCTGAACTCCAAGCTGATCCATTTCGTGCCTCGCGACAACATCGTCCAGCACGCGGAACTGCGCAAGCAGACGGTCATCGAGTACGCGCCGAACTCCCAGCAGGCGCAGGAGTACCGGCAGCTCGCCGAGAAGATCCATAACAATTCGGGCAAGGGCACCATCCCGACCCCGATCACAATGGAGGAGCTCGAAGACATGCTGCTCGCCTTCGGCATCATGAAGACCGACGAGCAGATGCTCGCCGAGCTTCAGGCCAAGGAAGCCTCGGCCGCAGCTCATTGAGCGAAGGATTCAACCGGGCGCCGGCCTTGCCCGGCGCTCCAGTCGAAACGGCGGCATGCCGCCAGCAGCGAGGGATCGCAAGCCATGAGCCTCGATTATGAAAACGACAGCGGACTCCATGAAAAGCTCATCGAGGAAGTGCTGTCGCATTATCCGGACAAGACGGCCAAGCGCCGCAAGAAGCATCTGAACGTCGCCAAGGCGGGCGACGAGGTCGACGCGGAAGAGGGCAGACCTCTCTCCGAATGCGACGTGAAATCGAACATCAAGTCCATTCCGGGCGTCATGACCATTCGCGGCTGCGCCTATGCCGGATCCAAAGGCGTGGTCTGGGGACCGGTCAAGGACATGGTGCACATCAGCCACGGTCCGGTGGGTTGCGGCCAGTACTCCTGGTCCCAGCGCCGCAATTACTACATCGGCACGACCGGCATCGATACCTTCGTCACCATGCAGTTCACCTCCGACTTCCAGGAGAAGGACATCGTCTTCGGCGGCGACAAGAAGCTCGACAAGATCATCGACGA
>DATGWU010000372.1:0-1800 GCA_035299345.1 Rhizobium sp. | reverse complement strand
AATTGCACGCCTTCGACGGCCAGCGTTTTGTGGCGCACGCCCATGATTTCGCCGTCGTCGGTCCAGGCGGTGATTTCCAGGCAATCGGGCAGCGTCTCGCGGCGGATCGCCAGCGAGTGGTAGCGCGTCGCCGTCATCGGATTCGGCAGGCCGGTGAACACGCCCTTGTCGGCGTGATGGATCGGCGAGAGCTTGCCGTGCATCATGGTCTTGGCATGCACGATCTCGCCGCCGAAGGCGTAGCCGATGCTCTGGTGGCCGAGGCAGACGCCGAGGATGGGAAGCTTGCCAGCGAATTCCTGGATCGCGGAGACGGAGATGCCCGCCTCCTTCGGCGAGCACGGCCCCGGCGAAATCACCAGGTGGTCCGGCTTCATCGCCGCGATTTCCTTCAGCGTGATGGCGTCGTTGCGATAGACGCGCACCTCTTCGCCAAGCTCGCCGAAATATTGGACGAGGTTGTAGGTGAAGGAGTCGTAGTTGTCGATCATCAGCAACATGTCGTTCTCCTTTACGCGAACCGCGTGTCGAGGCCGCGCTCGGCCATTTCGGCGGCGCGCAATTGCGCCTTCGCCTTGTTCAACGTTTCCTGCCATTCGCTGTCGGGGTCGGAATCCGCGACGATGCCGGCGCCTGCCTGCACGTAGATTCGACCGTCCTTGACGACGGCGGTGCGGATCGCGATGGCGAGGTCCATGTCCCCGTTGAAGCCGAGATAGCCGACGGCGCCCGCGTAGATGCCGCGCTTGGTCGGTTCGAGTTCGTCGATGATCTCCATCGCGCGCACCTTCGGCGCGCCGGAGACCGTGCCGGCGGGGAAGGTGGCCTTGAGCACCGACACCGGACCTTCATCGTCCTTCAGCTGTCCCTCGACGTTCGACACGATATGCATTACGTGCGAGTAACGCTCGATCATGAACTGGTCGGTGACCTTGACGCTGCCGATCTTCGCCACGCGTCCGCAATCGTTGCGGCCGAGGTCGAGCAGTTGCAGATGTTCGGCGCGCTCCTTCTGGTCGGCGAGCAATTCTGCGGCCAGCGCCGCGTCTTCCTCGGGCGTGGCGCCGCGCTTGCGCGTGCCGGCGATCGGGCGCACGGTGACCGTGCCGTCTTCGAGGCGCACCAGGATTTCCGGCGAGGCGCCGACGACGTGGAAGTCCTCGAAGTCGAAATAGAACATGTAGGGCGATGGGTTCAGCGAACGCAGGCTGCGGTAGAGCGCCAGCGGATGCGCGCCGAAGGGCTTGCTCATGCGCTGCGAGAGGACCACCTGCATCACGTCGCCGTCGACGATGTACTGCTTCGCCTTGCGGACGGCGGCCTTGAATTCTTCCTCGCCGAACTCCGATTCGGCCGGCGCGCTCTCGACGGCTTTGTCCTCGGGGATGCTGACCGGCTCGCGCAGCTTGGCGAGCAGTTCCTTGAGCCGCGCCTGCGCCTGCTTCCAGGCGCCGGGGAAGCCCGGTTCGGCGAACACCACCAGCGTGAGCTTGCCCGAGAGGTTGTCGACGATGGCGATTTCCTCGGACAGCGTCAGCATGATGTCCGGCGTGCCGAGCGGATCGCGCTTGCTGACATCGGCCAGCTTCGGTTCGATCGCGCGCACCGTGTCGTAGCCGAAAAACCCGACGAGGCCGCCGCAGAAACGCGGCAATCCCTTGAGGTCCGGCACCTTGAAGCGCGCCATGAACTCGGAGATGAAGGACATCGGGTTGGTGTGCTCGCGCCGTTCGGCCACGCGGTTGCCGGTCAGTAACATGATGGTCGCGCCGTACACCGCGATGCGCGTCGACGAAGGCA
>DATGWU010000371.1:0-6518 GCA_035299345.1 Rhizobium sp. | reverse complement strand
GGTGCGTTTGCGATGAGCGAGCAGACGCTCCGGCGCAAGCTCGCCCTTCTCGGCACGAGCCTCACGGAAATCATCGTCGATGTCCGCATGACGACCGCACTTGCCCTCCTCCAGGCGAGCGAACTGCCGATCAACCGCGTGGCGCTCGACGTCGGCTACGGCTCGGCGTCGAAATTCGCCGCACGTTTCCGCGCACGCTTCGGGCTCTCACCCCGCGACATCCGCTCCGCCGCAGACGACGGCGAGCGTTCCGGGACAGAAGTCGAGCGTCCGAGGGCCGCGGCGGAATGATGCTCCGGCTATGGTCGGGCTCCAAAGCAAAGGAGCCTGACCATGTTGAAATCCCTCGTTTTAGCAACCGCCATCGCGAGCCTCTCCGGCTTTACCGCGTCGGCTGCCGACTTCACC
Source organism: Rhizobium sp. (assembly GCA_035299345.1). GTDB lineage: Bacteria > Pseudomonadota > Alphaproteobacteria > Rhizobiales > Rhizobiaceae > Allorhizobium. The sequence continues at coordinate 6,110 of DATGWU010000371.1, read as the reverse complement.
CTTTCGAGCGCGGACATCCGCGACGGCGGCACGCTTGCCGAAGCCCAGGTCGCCAATGCCTTCGGCTGCACCGGCGGCAATATCTCTCCGCAGCTCTCCTGGTCGAATGCGCCGGAGGGCACGAAGAGCTTCGTCGTCAGCGCCTATGATCCGGATGCGCCGACCGGCTCCGGCTTCTGGCACTGGGCGATGTTCAACATTCCCGCCTCGGTCAACGGGCTCGAAGGCGGCATCACGCCGGACAAGGGTGCGCCGGAAGGTGCCGTCCAGAGCCGGGCGGATGCCGGCTTCGCAAGCTATATCGGCGCTTGCCCGCCGGCCGGCGAGACGCACCGCTACATCTTCACGGTGACCGCGCTCTCGGTCGACAAGCTCGATCTCGACCAGAATGCCAGCGGCGCGCTGATCGGCTTCATGACGAATGCCAACGCGCTCGCCAAAGCCGCGATCACCGTGACCTACGGGCGCTGACGAGGCTCATGCCACCTTCCGCGCCTCGCCATCGTAGAGGTCGAGGCAGCGCTCGTACCAGGCATAGGCCGGATCGTCCTGCGGCAGATGCACCGAACCGGTCGTGATCCTGAGCCACTGCAGTGCGCCGAAGAGGATGTAATCGGCGAAGAGTGGGCCGTCGCCGCCGATGAACGGCTGGAAGGTGAGCATGTGGCGCAGCGGCGTGAACTTGCCGGGGAAGGCCGCGATCTCCTGCTCGCGGGCGGTCGCGACCTCCTCGATCGGCATGCCGAAACGTTGTTCGCGACTGCTGCGGAAATAGGCCTGGTCCGGCTCGTCGAGCATGTCGTGGATGTCCATGATGGCGATCCGGGTGACGGCAGGATGGATCACCGTCTGGGAAAAACCCTCGACGAAACGGGCGAGCGCCTTGCCGCCCTCGCCGCCGAACAGCGTCGGCTCGTCGGGATAGGCGTCGTCGAGATAGAGCGCGATGGCGAAACTGTCGGAAATCAGGCGGTCGCCGTCGCGCAGCAGCGGCACTGTCCGGGTCGCGCCGTTCTCGATATCGGGAATGGCCGTGAACGGCAGCGGCCGCTCGGAATAGGAGAGCCCCTTGTGCTTCAGAGCCATCACCACTTTCCAGCAATGGGGAGAGAACGGGCGGGAGAGATCGCTGCCGCAAAGCGAGTAGAGGGTTCTGGACATCGCGAGGCTCCTTGTTCCAAGACTAGACGGCGGCATTCAAGGGCATGACCGCGGCGCAATCAAATCAGGAAATTTCATCGAACCCATCACCCACGCTTCAGTTCCCCTCGCCTAGACTGAGGCATCATTCGTTCCGGAGACCCCAAATGTTGCAGCACTGCCAGATGTTCGCCGCCTACAACCGCTGGGCCAACGAGAAGGTCTATGCCGCCGCCGCGGAGCTCACCGGGGACGAGCTCTTCCGCTACACCGGCGCCTTCTTCGGCTCGCTCTTCGGCACGCTCAGCCACGTCCTCGTCGGCGACCGGGTGTGGATGCGCCGCTTCACCGGCGAAGGCCCCGTGCCGCGGGCGCTGGACGAACACCCTTACGAAACGCTCGCCGAGCTCGCCGCCGCCCGAAAGGCCGAGGACGAGCGCATCATCCGCTGGGTCGACGGGCTCGACGCGGCATCGCTCGACACCCGCATCTCCTATACGACGATCGTCAAGCCGGAGCCGATCAGCCACAGACTCGGTGCTGCCGTCGCGCATTTCTTCAACCACCAGACCCATCATCGCGGTCAGGCGCATATGGCGCTGACGGCGCTCGGCAAGCCGTCCCTCGTCCTCGACCTCGTCTACTTCCAGCGGCAGGAAGGAAAGCAGTGGATCTGATTTGGCTGGAGACGGTCCCTTAACCGTTCCGGCAAACTCCGTTGTTCATCGCAGGCCACCGTCCCCGGCTGTTTACGGATTGCACAGGCTTTCCGTCTCATCTGGTTTTCCGAAAAGGCCGGCGAAGCGGAAAGACCTTTGGACGGGGAAAACGGGATGACGCATCGAAACGAAGGGACGGCGGAGAGCGAGACGATCGATCGTCTGCAACGCGTCACGCAGGCGATGGCGCGGCTCAAGGTCGACGCCCTGCCGCGCAATTACGAGCTCTTCCACGAGGCGCTCTTCGGCCATGATCCGGCGCTCGCCCGCGACGTGGCATCGCTTGTCCCGAACCCGCCGCAGCACGCGCTCGACCGGATCGGCCTCACCTACCGGCTCACCGGCCATTGCGGGCTCATCGAGGAAAAATCCTGCGTGGAGGTCACGCGCGTTCTCTCCGGTGCCGCGGACGAGATGGTCGCAGCCATTCGCGAGAAGCAGGCCTTCGTCAGCGCCGTGGAGACGCTCGTCCGCGCGATCCGCGAGGACTGGGACCGCGGCGTCGACGATCTCCTCGCCGATATCGATTTTCTGAAATCGTCGACCGCCGAGCTTCTTAGAAGCGAAAGCAGGGCCGAGCAGGCGCTGAAGGCCGGGCTCGACCGGCTCGATGCCGCGGAGCGGGCGACGCGTGCGGCCAAGGCCGAAATCCTGCGCGACCGCCTGACCGGGTTGCCGAACCGCATCGCCTTCGCAAACCGCCTCGAGAACCTCTACGAGTCCGGGGCGCTACCGCGCGGAACCGCCCTTCTCATCGCCGATATCGACGGGTTCGGCGCCGTCAACCGCGATTACGGCGCGGAGGCCGGCAACCGCATCCTCAAACGGCTCGCCGCGATCCTGCGCAAATCGATCAAGAAGAACGACTTCGTCGCCCGCATCGGGCCGGACGAGTTCGCCTTCCTCTTCGCCGAGGTCGATATCGCCGCCGCGCGGACGATTGCCGGACGCATCCACGATTCGGTCGAGAACGGGCTCGTCTTCGCGACCGCGGCCGGCGAGGACAACGGCGCGCTCGGGCTGTCGATCGGGATTGCCCTCAGCGACGGCGCCGAAAATGCGCAACACCTCGTCGCCCAGGCCGAACAGGCGCTCGCCGCCGCGAAGGTCGACCCGCGCGCGCCGGTCGCCTGCTTCGCACCCGGCGCCAACGGCCGCCGCGCCGCCTGACCAGAGGCTCAAACGGCCGGCGAATGTTGCCCGCCGGACACCCCGGCGAAGAGGCCGCATACCGGCGTGACCCGCAAGGCCGCTCGCGTCTTGCCTTTGGCGAGCGCTTCCGCCAAAAGCCAAGGCCATGATTACCATCAACGACATCTCGGCCCGCATTGCCGGGCGGCTCCTGATCGACCACGCGACCGTTTCGCTGCCGGAGGGCACGAAGGCGGGCCTCGTCGGCCGCAATGGTGCCGGCAAGTCGACGCTCTTCAAGATCATCACCGGCGAACTCTCCGCCGAGACGGGATCGATCACCATCCCGAAGAACGCCCGTATCGGTCAGGTGGCGCAGGAAGCGCCGGGCACCGAGGACGCGCTGATCGAGATCGTCATGGCTGCCGACAAGGAGCGCGCGGCGCTTCTGAAGGAGGCCGAGACGGCCTCCGATCCCCATCGCATCGCCGAAATCCAGACGCGGCTCGCCGATATCGGCGCCCATTCGGCGGAGGCACGCGCCGCGACGATCCTCGCCGGCCTCGGCTTCGACCACGAGGCGCAGCGTCGCCCGGCCTCGTCGTTTTCCGGCGGCTGGCGGATGCGTGTGGCGCTCGCCGCCGTGCTCTTTTCAGAGCCCGACCTCCTGCTCCTCGACGAGCCGACCAACTATCTCGACCTCGAAGGCACGCTCTGGCTCGAGGACTATGTGCGGCGCTATCCGCACACCGTCATCATCATCAGCCACGACCGCGATCTCCTGAACACCGCCGTCAACGCGATCATCCACCTCGACCAGAAGAAACTCACCTTCTATCGCGGCGGCTACGACCAGTTCGAGCGGCAGAAGGCGGAAGCCGACGAACTGCAGATGAAGGCGAAGGCGAAGAGCGATGCGGCGCGCAAGCACCTGCAGAGCTATATCGACCGCTTCCGCTACAAGGCGTCGAAGGCTCGGCAGGCCCAGAGCCGCATCAAGGCGCTGGAACGCATGGGCACCGTCGCGGCGGTGATCGAGGACCACGTCCAGCCGATCACCTTCCCGGAACCGGAAAGGCAGCCGGCCTCGCCGATCGTCGCGATATCCGGCGGCGCCGTCGGCTACGAGCCCGGCAAGCCGATCCTGAAGAACATCAACCTGCGGATCGACGCCGACGACCGCATCGCGCTCCTCGGCTCGAACGGCAACGGCAAGTCGACCTTCGCCAAGCTGATCGCCGGGCGACTCAACCTGCAGGCCGGCGAGATGAAGCTCGCCCCGAACCTCTCCGTCGGCTTCTTCGCCCAGCACCAGCTCGACGACCTCGTGCCGAACGAGACACCGGTCGACCATGTGCGCCGGCTGATGCCGCAGGCGGGCGAGGCGCAGGTGCGCGCCCGCGTCGCCCAGATGGGCCTTGCGACCGAGAAGATGGCGACCGCCGCCAAGGATCTTTCCGGCGGTGAAAAGGCGCGTCTGCTGATGGGGCTCTCCGCCTTCCACGCGCCGAACCTCCTGATCCTCGACGAGCCGACCAACCATCTCGACATCGACAGCCGCCGCGCGCTGATCGAAGCACTCAACGACTACAACGGCGCCGTCATCCTGATCGCCCACGACCGGCACCTGATCGAGGCGACGGTCGACCGGCTGTGGCTCGTCAACAACGGCACGGTCAGCGTCTTCGATGGCGACATGGAGGACTATCGCAGCCTGGTGGTCGCCGCCGCGCGCAAGCCGGACGACAAGGACAAGGCCGATGCCGGCGCCCAGGTGAACAAGGCCGACCAGCGCAAGGCCGCCGCCGACAAGCGGGCGAGCCTCGCGCCGCTCAGGAAAAAGATCAATGAAATCGAGTCTTTGACGAAGAAGCTGGAGACTTTGATTCAGGCGCTTGATGCGGAACTTGCAGATCCGGCGCTCTACGAGAAGAACCCGGCCAAGGCGGCGGAGAAGGCAAAGCAGCGCGGCGAGGCCGCAGCAAAGCTTTCAGCGGCCGAGGAACAGTGGCTCGAACTCTCCACCGAATACGAAGATGCGATGGCCGGCTGAGGTTTGAATACCCCTGAATATACGCTATGATAAAAGCGTATATTCAGGGGGAATCACCATGCCTCTCTACGTGCGGGATGAGAGCGTCAACGCGCTGGCCGAACAGGCCCGGGCGATCCTGAAAGCGCCGACCAAGACCGAGGCGATCCGCCTTGCGCTGCAACGTGTGATCGATGAGGAGCTGGCAAAGCCCTCGCTCGGCGAACGGGTCGCCCGGCTGCGCGAGAAATACGCGCTCTCCGACCATGCGAGCCTCCGCCCCTTTGACGACAAGGCCTTTCTGGATCAGATGTGGGGAGACGCCGATGTTCGTCGATAGCTCGGCCATCGTCGCCATCCTGATCGACGCGCCGGAGGCCGGCGCGCTCATCGAACGGCTCGACGCCACCGCTACGCCGCGCATGACGACGCCGACCGCCGTCTTCGAGGCGACGACCGTGCTCGGCAAGCGGCTGGAGCTCGAACCTCCGACGGCCGACCGGCTGGTGAAGGAATTCCTCGACGTCCTCGAAATCCGCGTCACGCCTGTCACCGAGGAGATGGCGGCGAGCGCGCTCGAGGCCTTCGCCCTCTATGGCAAGGGCCGTCATCCGGCGGCGCTGAACTTCGGCGACTGCTTCTCCTATGCCGGCAGCCGGGCGGCCAATGTACCGCTCCTCTACGCCGGCGATGGCTTCTCGCAGACCGATCTCCGTCAATACTGACGGCGGATCGTCAGCCTCAGGCCTTCTTTTCCCAGCGTCCCTCGGCCGTCTGCTGCCAGTAGGTCAGCGTATGGCCCTCGCCCTTCAGCTTCTTCCACTGCGCACGAGCGGCTTCGAGCTGCGCCTGGTCATAGCCGTCGAAGACGAAGACGACGCGGTCGTAGTCCAGCGCTTCCGGCGGCTCGGCGCCGTCGACGAGGAAGCGGACGCTCGCCGCATTGAGGTTCTCCGGCGAGACGGTCAACAGCACCGGCTGCTGCTCGGCGCCTTCGGCGGCATCCGTTCCGTGCGGCAGGAAGCTTTCGTCGCGCCAGGTCCATAGATGGGTGTCGAGCGTGTCGCGACGGACGGGATCGGCGGTCT
>DATGWU010000370.1:0-4779 GCA_035299345.1 Rhizobium sp. | reverse complement strand
CGCCCGCAGGATGCAGACGTCCGGTACGATGTTCGGAAAATGCAGCCAGATTTCGCCGGCGAACTCTACCTGCGTGACGATCGGCCGGGCGGCGGCTTTCGCATTCATGGCACAACCTTCACGCCGCGGATCGACGAAGGTATCGAGACCGATGCGGGTGAGGACGCCCGGTCGGCGAGCGGCTGCCTCGCGGTGCATATCGAACATGATGCCGGAAGGCACATTGTAGGCCTCGATGCGGTCCTCGACGATCATCTTCCAGATCTCGGGCATCGGCAGGCTCGAAGGGCCGGACGGATAGGAGCCGGCGAGAACGCGGCCGATGAGGCCGTCCTTGGCGATGTGGTCGATGCCCTTGACCCCGTACATGTCGCCGGCGGCGATCGGGTGCAGCATGGTCAGGCCGCGCGGATGGCCTTCGTCGTCGAAGCGTCTGCCGAGCGCCGCCAGAACGAGATCGGGACAGCCGAGGGCGGAGGAAGACGAGACCGTGACCACCGCACCGTCGGAAATGCGCGCAACGGCTTCCGCCGCCGAAACGAGCTTGCTCACTTCGCACCTCCATAGTCGACATCGACGGCGGCGCCCGTCAGCGCGGCCTCGCGAACGGCAAGCGCGACCGCAAGCGACTTGGCACCGTCCCAGCCGGTCGCTGCCGGCTCGCCATGGCCGGCGGCAGCCGCGTGGAAGCGCCGAACCGCCTCACCGTAAAGGTCGTGAGAATCATAAGGGACCGTCTCACGGCCGGTCGCGGTGACGAGTTCGATCTCGCCGACCGGCTTCTGCGTCATCACGCCCTTGGCGAAGATGGAGCCTTCGGTGCCATGTACCTCAAGGCCGGTCCCGGCGAAGGGATGGGTGAAGCTCTCATGGCTCATCACCATGATGCCGGACGGCATCGACCAGACGGACATCACCGAATCCTCGACACCCTGCCCGAGGCCGGACGCGGCTGTCTGCGCGACCACCGTCTTCGGGTCCTCGCCCGTGAGGAAGCGGACGACATCCGCATCATGCACGGTGATGTCCGGGATGACGCCGCCGCCGGCGGCAGGAGAATTGATGCGCCAGCCCTGCAGGCTTTCCGGCAGGTGGACGGCGTGATGGAGTCGCAGCGACAGTATCCGCCCGATCCGCCCGTCCCGGATCAGGGACTGGACGGCGCGGTGGCTGCCCGAGCAACGAAGATGATGATTGGTGGCGAAGACCACGCCCCGCTTCTCCGCCGCACGGACCATCGTGACGGCGTCGGCAAGCGACATCGCCAGCGGCTTTTCGCAGAGGACGTGCTTGCCGGCCGCAATCGCAGCCAAGGCCTGAGGCAGGTGCTTTTCATTCGTCGTGGAGATGTAGACGGCCTCGATACCCGGATCGGCGAGCGCCTCCTCGACGCTGCTACCCCAGAGAGGAATATCATGGGCCGCGACAAAGGCGGCGCCGCGTTCGGACGAAGAACTCACCACCCGGACAATCTCGCCACCCTCGGCCCTCAACGCCCGGATCATGTACTGGGCGGCAATGGTACTCGCCCCGATCAGCGCCCAGCGCATTTGCGTCCTCCTCGCCAATTTAGATCGTTCCAATTTTTATATGGAACGTTCCAAATGGAGTCAATAGGGAAACCACGCTGTGATGTACCGATTGTATCGAGAGGCTATCGCTCAGTCGGCTCGCAGGCCGTAGCGAATGAAGACCAGGGACAACGCTGCTTGGTCGAACGAAGGGCAGCGGCAACCGCACTACTCGCCTATCGCCTTGTGGTACGCCGGCTTTCCGCGCCCGAGACTTCCGGCTCGTCCCTTTCTGCCATCGCCCGGACAAGAAGCAGCATGACGAGGGCCTGACCGTAGGGCGCCGGGACATTGGGGATCTGCCGGTAAAAGTCGAGCGTATGCCCCATCGGCGTACCGTCGGAGACTTCGAGCACGATCCCGCTGTCGTCGATCCGCGCCAGAACAGCTTCCAGCGCCTTGTCCGCGACCGGCTTCTGTCCTGCGTCCAGCAGACCGAGGTCGATGCCACGAAGGATGCCGTAGGCAATCGCCGCCGTGGCAGACGTCTCCTCCGGCGAGCCCGGATCGCAAACCAGGGTGCAGAACATGCCGTTGTCGCGCTGGTGAGCCGCAAGCGTCTTCACCTGCGAGCGCAGCATGAAAGTGAGGTGCCGCCGCAGGTGCTCCGGCACGTGGGAGACGAGACTGAAGAGTTCCGGGATCGCCACGGTGATCCAGGAATTGCCCCGTGCCCAGAAAGCCTTGGCAAAATTATGCCGGCCGTTGAACGTCCAGCCGTGATACCAGAGGCCCGTCACAGGATCGGCGAGATAGCGCTCGTGCACGAGAAACTGGTAGAAGGCCTCCTCGATCCAGTCCTGCCGGCCGAAACGCTCACCGGCGCGGGCGAGAAAGAGGCATGTCATGAACAGCGTGTCGTCCCAGAGTTCGCCGTCGTTCATGCGCTCCTTCACGACGTGCTGGAAGCCGCCATCCTCGGTGCGTGCGAGCTTCGTCACCAGCCAGTCGGCCCAGTCCCGGACGAGCGCCTCCCAGTCCGGACGGTCGACATGGTCGATGAGCACGGAAAGCGGCAGCATCGGAGAAGACGAATTGACCTGGCGCGGAGGCAGCCCGCGGCCGATCTGCCAGTCGTACCAGCGCGCGATCGCCTCGATCAGCGAGCGGTCGCCGACCGCCTCGGCATGGCGGATCAGCCCGTAGATGCCGACGCCGACCTCCCAGTCCCATTCATCGAACTGCAACTGGTAAGCACCATCGGGCGCGGCAACGGTCTCGTTGATGCCCTTGAGGCGGGCAAGGCCCAGCGCAACGCGGGAGAGAGTCTCGGAAAGTAGCTCGGGCTCGATCAACATCGGCGATCCTGTCAAAAGAGAAAACGGTCAAAAGGAATAGGCGTCGAGATGCCGGATGGCGGGGTCGAGGCTTCGGTTGGGGAAGGCGTAAGGCTTGCCGCCGACGATCAGCCCGTGCTCCCGGTCAAGGGCGAGCGTGGCGCTGCCCGGCCGATCGAAAACTAGCCGCCCGGTCGCGTCGACCGACACGGAGACGCCGGCAAGGTGATCCCGGAAGGCGGCAAAGTCCGCGGGGCTGGAGCCTTCTCCGACCAGCGCCACCCAGCCGCAACGGAGGCCTTCGGCGCGAAATTCGATGCCGGCGCCGGGACCCGTAGTGACGGCCTCGATCGGGCTGGTCGCCGAGAGCCCAGCAAAGCCCCGCCCGGCCCTGAGCACGATCCAGTTGCCGAAGCGCTCGACCGCATCGAAGGCATCCGTCTGGACATAGGCATGGGTGAAGGGCTGGCGGGCGTTCTCGCCGAGGTCGAAGAGCAGCATCGCGACGTTCTCGTACTGCGCCACGCGCGGCAGCGAGCCGTTGCCCGCCCAGTAGGATGGCCGTTGACTGCCCCAGGGGTCATCCTCGCCGGGATGGTTGATCCAGGCACGGGCGAACGGGTCGGAGGCGAAGCGCAGGTCGACGACGTGCTGCTGATGCCCGCGGCCGCCGGGTTTGCCGTCGACCATCGACGACAGTTGCACCGCCGCCGTCTTGTAGAGCGCCAGCCGTGCCGCCTCATCGTGCCCCTGAACGTAATGCGCCGTCAGCGCCTTGCCCGGCTCCGGCTCGACCACCGCGCAGGCCGCTGCGGGCGGCTCGTAGCCACCGGCGCAGAACATCGGCAGGGCAGCCACGCCGTCGTTCAGCCAACCCTTGCCGAAGGCGACGGTCGCGAAAGGAGCGAGTTCGGTCAGCGGCCCGGCACGCAACTCCTTGTCGTAGGCGCGCCCCATGGTGCCGGCCGGCACACCGGCCAGCGTGTGCAGCCCGATCATCAGCATCAGCCGGTCGAGCAGCGCCCGCGCACGAGCCTTGATCGCACCCTCCCCGAGATGCTCCAGCGCCAAGAGGCCGATGAAATCGATCGGGTAATAGGCGGCGGAGTTCCACTCCGCGAGCCCGTGACGTTCGACGGAATCGAACCATTTCGAAAGCCGTTCCTCGCCGAGGCCAGCCTGCTCCGTACCGCTGCGCCCCGAACAGCTGAAGGTCTCCTCCGGCAACAGGCGGCCGGCCAGGTATTGCGAGACATGGAAGCAGAGCACGTGGTTCTCGCTCCAGAACCACATGACGTCGTTGCCCGGCTCGTCGACCCAGTAGCGGTAGTCGAAAACCGCCCGCCGGATCTCGCGACGCGTTGCCTCGGGCAGGCGGTCGAGATATTCCGCGCAGAGCCAGAGCAACGGCACCATCACGAAATCGGAGCAGTCCCGGCGTTCGTCGATGGCGGCCAGCGTGTCGGCGATGATTGCGTGAACCGTGGCATCCGCCGGCCGGCCGGTCCTCAGGATGGCAATCGCCCGGCCTATCCGTGCCTCGCCGTTGGCGGCGGCGTAGTCGAGCGCCAGTGCCTTGCGTTCTGCCAGAGGCCCGCCCGAAAGATCGCGGAACGGCGCCGTGAAGGTCGCGAACGCGATGTGTCGGGTGACCCTGTTGTCACCGACGGAAAAGGTGAGTTCGAGCGGATGATATCCATCGGCAAGCCCGTCGGCTCCGGGTAACTCGACGGTGGTCGAGCCCGCCTTCAGAAGACCCTGAACGTCGAGAAGCGGCGGCTTGTCGCTCATATGGACGCTCGGCAGGATGCGGCCGCGGACGGTGACGTCGACGTCCGCCGGCCGCTCCACCCTGAGCCGCAGCCGTTCGTCGCGCACATGCAACGGCTCCGGCCGCACCTCCGCCGCGAGGTCCATCAACAGCCCCACCG
>DATGWU010000369.1:0-14189 GCA_035299345.1 Rhizobium sp. | reverse complement strand
TGCTGCCGGCCTGCTTCGAAGCGGGCATGCTGCATATGCCGGTCCTGCGCCATCGCGGCAGCCCGGTTGCCGCCTTCATCATCCTTCTCGATCCCTCCCGTAAAACGATGGTCGGTTTCTTAAGTGGTCGCGATTTGTCCTTCGACCGTTCCGTCAGTCCAGGCCTCATCCTGCACTGCCACAGCATCCGCTGGGGGATAGAGAACGGCTACCGCATCTACGATCTCGGAACAGGCGACTACAGTTACAAGGATTCGTTCGGTTCCGAGCACCGGATCGTCGAGAAGTACAGGGTCTCGACCCGGGACGGGCGCAATATCGGAGGGCGGCTTGACCTGCGGACGGTCGACGAGGCGCTTGCCCGGACGGTGGCGCTTGCCCGGGAAGGAAAGCTGGCCTTGGCCGCGACCTGTTGCGCGCAGGTCATTGCGGCCGCGCCGACGGACCCGCGGGCCGCGGCTCTTGCGGCCGAGATCGACAAGGCGCGGCGTATGCTTTCCGAACGTCGCTTTGCCACCGCGACGGCCTTGCTCCGGGCGGATAGCCTCGCAGAAGCGGAACGCGCTCTGCTGGAGGTCGTTGACCTCGCTCCGCGGCACGCCGGCGCGCTGAAGGCACTTGCTCTCCTCCGTCTCAGGAAGGGAGACTTCGACACGGCGATCCGTCATATCGACGAGGCAATCGTCGTCGTGCCGGGCTCGGCGGCGGCGCATTTCTGCCGCGGCAACATCCTGGTCCGGCAGGGTCGGTTCGGCGAGGCGCTCGAAAGCTATGAGCGGGCAGTGGCACTCGATGGCAACCACGCGCCGGCATTCAACAACCGGGGTACGCTGCTTTACCGGATGGGGCGGCAGGAAGAGGCGATCGACAGTTATCGGCGGGCTCTGGCGATCGATCCGGGATTTGTGAGCGCTGCGGATAATCTCGAACGTGCCTTCGGCGAACGGCACGCGGTGCCGGTACAGTCCTAGCTATTTCCGCCGCCCGAACGTGTAGCCGGTCTCGACCGTCGACTTGCCGAACTTGTCGCGCAACTTGTCCATCGCCGCCTCGGCGGCGGCGCGTCGGCCGGCCTGCTGGTCGACGAGATCCGGCGGGTCGGCGACCGAAGCTTCCTTGAGGTCGGTGACGCCGATTCCGATCAGCCGGAACCGCGTGCCGTCGGTCTCCTTTTCCAGGAGCGTCAGCCCGGTGCGGAAGATGCGGTCGGCGAGCTGCGTCGGGTCCTCCAGACGCCGGTTGCGCGTGCGGCCCTTGAAGTCTGCCGTCTTGAGTTTCAGGACGACCGTCTGGCCCGATATTCCATGTTTCTTCAGCCGCCAGGCGACCTTTTCCGACAGCGCCCGCAGGTGGATGACCAGATCCTCGTGGCGGCTGATGTCCTCGAAGAAGGTCGTTTCGGCGGAGACGCTCTTCGCCGCCTCGTTCGGATGGACATCGCGATCGTCGATGCCGCGGGCGAGCCGGTAGAGCCGCTGGCCGATCGAGCCGTAGCGGCGCATGAGATCGGCTTCCTCCATGGTCTGCAACTGCCCGACGGTGCGGATGCCGTCGCTTTCGAGTGTCGCCGCAAACGCCTTCCCGACGCCCCAGATCGTCGTCACCGGACGCGGCGCGAGGAAATCCAGCGCCTCCGCTTGCCCGATAACCGAAAAGCCACGCGGCTTCTGCAGGTCGGAAGCGACTTTCGCCAGAAACTTGCAGTAGGAAAGGCCGACGGAAACAGTGATGCCGACCTCCTGCTCGATGCGGCGGGCGAAGCGGGCGAGCACGCGTGCCGGCGGATCATGGTGCAGCCGCTCGGTGCCGGAAAGATCGAGGAACGCCTCATCGATCGAGAGCGGCTGCACGAGCGGCGTCAGTTCCTCCATCATCGCCCTTACCTGGCGTCCGACGCGGGCGTATTTCTCCATGTCCGGCTTGATGACGACGGCGTCGGGACAGGCTTCCAGTGCCTTGAACATCGGCATCGCGGAACGGACGCCGTGGATGCGGGCGATGTAGCAGGCGGTCGAGACGACGCCACGCTTGCCGCCGCCGATGATCACCGGCTTGTCGGCGAGTTCCGGATTGTCCCTCTTCTCGATCGAGGCATAGAAGGCGTCGCAATCGATGTGGGCGAGCGTGAGCCCGTAGAGTTCCGGATGATAGACGAGCCGCGGACTGCCGCAGCCGCTGCAGCGACGCTTGCCTTGCGGCTGCGCTCTGAAGCAGTCGCGGCAGAAGCCTGAGTACGCGGTCTGGTCGGTTGTCATAGCTGGAACAAATGTTGAACATTCGCACGCTTAGCGTTACTCTTGCACGACTCGGCTGGCAAGGGAAATGCGATGAACGAACGATTCCATGCCCAACCTCTCACCGCCGACCGCTGGGGCGACTTCGAGGCCGTGATGGGGCCCCGCGGCGCCTGCTACGATTGCTGGTGCACCTATTTCCGCCTGGTGCCTGCGGAGCGCAAGAGCTTCGCCGGCAGCGAAAAGAAGAACTTCATGCACCGGCGCGTGAGCGCAGGGCCGGCGCCGGGCGTCATCGGTTACCTCGGTGATCGGCCCGTCGGCTGGGTGCAGGTGGGGCCGCGCGCCGACGTGCCGAACTGGAATTCTCCGCGCACCGTCTCGCGCCCGCTCGTAGAGGCGGATGCCAGCGACCCGACAGTATGGGCCGTGAGCTGCTTCTTCATCGTGTCGAAGGAGCGCGGCAAGGGCCTGAGCCATAAGATGCTCGGTGCCGCCGTTGCTCATGCCCGTTCTGCCGCGGCGCGCGTCATAGACGCCTGTCCGATCGAGCGAACGAAACAATCGAAGTCCGTCGGGCTTTATGTCGGATCGAGACGAATTTTCGAAGCGGCCGGATTTGCCGAGGTGGAGTCGAGAAAAGAGGGAAGGCCGTTGATGCGGCTGGTGCTCTGAGTCGCGAGACCGGGTGCCGCCTCAATATTCGCCCGAATCAAGGCCCGGGCCGGAATAGTGCCGCCAGGCCTTCACGACCGTTTCCGGCGCGATGCCGGAGGTGTCACAGAATGCGATGAGCGTGGGCTCGTGGCCCATAAGGAAGTCGAGCATGCCGGCGAGGAAGCCGGGATCGTTGATCGCCTGACGGAGTTGATCGGCCCTGGTGCCGGTCAAAGCCAGGAAGCGGCCGAGCATTTCCGGTTCACCTGCGAGCCATGTGAGGACGGCAATCGCGGTTTCTTCCGGACCGGGTGGCAATTCTAGAGGTTTCATGTCGTGTTCCGAGTTACCTTTTTCTCAACCAAATGAACTTAATATTCCATCGAGGGGAAGGTGCAACAGCCAACCGCAACTTGCCGCGGCGGCTTGGACCGCCGGGGCTGAAGGGTCGTATCGTATGCCGAAGAAGGTCATGATCGTCGAAGACAACGAGCTCAACATGAAGCTCTTCCGCGATCTCATCGAGGCTTGTGGGTACGAAACCATTCAAACACGCAATGGCATGGAGGCGCTCGATCTTGCGCGCCGCTACCGGCCCGATCTCATCCTGATGGATATCCAGTTGCCCGAGGTTTCCGGTCTCGAAGTCACCAAATGGCTCAAGGACGATCCGGAACTGCACGTCATACCCGTCATCGCCGTCACCGCGTTCGCGATGAAGGGCGACGAGGAACGCATTCGCCAGGGCGGCTGTGAAGCCTATGTATCAAAACCCATTTCTGTGCCAAAATTTATCGAGACGATCAAAGTCTATCTCGGTGATGCCTGAAACACCGGACAAATTGTCATGACCGCCAGAATTCTTGTCGTCGACGATATTCCAGCCAACGTGAAGCTGCTCGAGGCGCGGCTTCTCGCCGAGTACTTCGACGTGCTGACGGCCGACAACGGTTTTGCCGCCCTCGAAATCTGCGACAAGACGCATGTCGACGTCATTCTGCTCGACGTCATGATGCCGGGCATCGACGGGTTCGAGGTCTGCGAGCGCCTGAAGGCCAATCCGAGGACGTCGCATATTCCCGTCGTCATGGTGACGGCGCTCGACCAGCCGTCCGATCGTGTCCGTGGCCTGAAAGCGGGTGCCGACGACTTCCTGACGAAACCGGTCAACGACCTGCAGCTCATTTCGCGCGTAAAGAGCCTCGTGCGCCTCAAGACGCTGACCGACGAACTGCGTATCCGCACCGAGGCGGCTCGCAGCATGGGTGTGGAGGACATGCTGCGGATGGGGGACGGCCGGATCGACGAGATCGCCCAGGTTCTGCTCGTCGACGGGCGTGCCAACAGCCAGGAACGCATCATCAAGGCGCTGAAGCCTGTGGCGGCGGTGACCGCGAGCTCCGATCCGCAGGCGGCCCTGTTCGAGGCGGCAGAAAACAGTTTCGACCTGGTGATCGTCAATGCGAATTTCGACGATTACGATCCGTTGCGCCTCTGCTCGCAGCTGCGCTCGCTCGAACGCACGCGTTTCATTCCGGTCCTGCTCGTGACGGACAACGGCGACGAGCCGATGATCATCCGTGCGCTCGATCTCGGCGTGAACGACTATCTCGCGCGCCCGATCGATCCGAACGAACTGGTCGCACGCACGCTGACGCAGATCCGCCGCAAGCGCTACAACGACCGCCTTCGCCTCAGCGTCAAGGAGAGCATCGAGCTTGCCGTCACCGACGGCCTCACCGGCCTCCACAATCGCCGCTACCTCGACAATCATCTCAAGGTGCTCTTCAATCGTGCGCAGGCGAGGGGCCGTCCGCTCTCGATCTGCATCACTGATATCGACCGCTTCAAGCAGGTGAACGACACCCACGGCCATGACGCCGGGGACGACGTCATCCGCGAGTTCGCCACCCGTATCCGCTCGACGGTGCGCGGGGCCGATCTCGCCTGCCGCTACGGTGGCGAGGAATTCGTCGTGGTGATGCCCGATACGACGGCGGAGGCGGCTGCGGTCATCGCCGAGCGCCTGCGCGGCATGATCGAACATCGCCCGTTCGCTCTGAAGGCCAGCGCTTCCTCTCTCGACGTCACCGCCTCCATGGGTATCGCGACGCTGACGCCGAATATCGAGACGCCGGAGCAACTGCTGAAACAGGCCGATCGCGCACTCTACGAGGCAAAGAGCGCCGGTCGTAACCGGGTCGTCGCCGCAGCAGCCTGATTTTACCGATAGAACACCAGGAAAAGCACGGTCGCCTCGCCGGCGGCCGGCCTTGTTGCGCGCGCGCCAACTGCAAAATATGGCTGCCCTTCGGCCGTCATCTTCTGTTCACGAGCGGAACAAGTGGGCGGAAGTATTCGCGTTTTGTTGTTCTGTCCAACGGTTTGTATAGTGCTATTATTTGCCCTCATGAATTTGCGCATCTTAACCATAGTTCCGGACAAAGAATGAAACGGTTAAGAAAATGTTGATTTTTCTCTCCAGTTGCGCAAGTTTGACATCACCGAAAACAAGGCCTCAGGGAAGGCCGGATATACCCCATGATGCTCAGGTCCGCCGCATCTCCTGGATCGTGGGGTCGGTCGGTTGGCATGCTTCAAACGCGGTTCCTCGTACCGCAGGCATGCCGACCGACCCCCATTCAACGAAGAAGCACCGCCATCCGGTTCCGGAGCGGTGCTTTTTTGTTGGCGGAAAGCCGATGACGAGATCGTTGAAAACGAAAAAGGCGCGGGGCCGGGGCCGCGCGCCTTCGAAGAAGGGAAGAGATCAAGCCTTACTTGATCTTGGCTTCCTTGAATTCGACATGCTTCTTGACGATCGGATCGTACTTCGTCTTCGTCATCTTGTCGGTCATCGTGCGGCTGTTCTTCTTGGTAACGTAGAAGAAACCGGTGTCGGCTGTCGACAGCAGCTTGATCTTGATCGTGGTCGCTTTCGCCATGGTCGTCCTGCCTTTAATAACAATCAAGCCGTGGACGACCAGAGCAGCCCACGGCAAATTCTGGCGCGAAACTACAAATCACGCCCGAAAAGTCAAGCCTGTTTCGGTTTAAAAAGCAGCCTGACAACCGAAACGAGGACGTAAAGCCCGAAGAAGCCGGCAATTGCCCAGGCGAAACCGTGGTTTCCGGCAATATCGATCGCCGCCCCGATCCCCTGTGGTCCCGCGACCGTGCCGACGGCGTAGCAGAAAACGAAGGCGGCATTGGCGGCGGCGAGGTCCGCTCCGGTGAGTCGCGAGCCGAGGTGGCTCAAGCCGACGGTGTAGAGACCGGAGACGCAGCCACCCCAGAAGAGCAGTACGAGCGCCATGAGCGCCCAGTTCTGTGACAGCCAGGGCAGCGCCAGCGATCCGCAAAGGCCGATGACCGCCATGATCGAGAGCAGCAGCCGGCGGTCCTTCAGCTTGTCGGAGAGCATTCCGAGCGGGATCTGGAACACCATGTTGCCGATCCCCATCACCGTCAGCAGCAGCGCCGCCTGCGCCTCGGTAAAGCCGGTGCGCGTCGCATAGATCGGAAAGAGCGACAGGCCGCCCGCTTCCACGGCACCGAAGACGAAGACCGCGACGGTCGCCGTCGGCACCAGGAAGATATAGCGGAAGAAGTGCTGTTCCGGCTTGCTGTCGAGAACCGGGCTTTCCCGCCGCGCGATGAAGATCGGCACGGCGGCGACGAGGATCGCCAGCGCCCCGACGACGAAGGGCAGCACGCCCTCGCTGCCGAGGACGGAGAAGAGCAGGGGGCCGCAGGCAAAGCCCACCGAAAGCACCGTTGCGTAGATGCCGAGGACGAGGCCGCGGCGGGAGGGCGGGGCCGCCGCATTGATCCAGAATTCGGACAGGATGAAAAGCGTGGTCGTTGCCCCGTGGAAGACGAGGCGCAACGGAAACCACATCCAATAGGCCTCTGCATAGTAGAACCCGAGCGCGCTCGCAGCGGAGAGCACCACCGCCCAGAGCATGGTCCGGGCGACGCCGACATCGTGGGCGAGCTTGGTCGTCACCGGCGCCGCGACCATGGCGGCGATGCCGGCCATGGCGGAGTTTAGGCCGATCAGCGTCGAGGAAATGCCCCGCTTCTCCAGGATGATGCTGAGGAGCGGCAGTCCAAGGCCGATCGCGATGCCGACCGCCGTGATGGCCGAGATGGCGGCGACCAGCGAGGGCCAGTGGATGTCTTCGCGGTGACCGTTTGCGCCGTTCTTCGGCTTGGACATGGGGCAGTTCCTCAGATGTCGCCGCGGAACGCTCGTCCGCGACGGCTGTAATAGAAGGGACCCGGGCTTCCGAATGGCAACGACGGATCGGCCTTCATCCGGTCGATGACGTCTTCGAGAATGGTCCTGGTAATGAGCGGCATGTTCAGACCCGATGTCGCCTCGATGTCAAGCCATGTGAGATCATGCAGCTCGGCCGAATCGCGGACATCGCCCGGATCGATGCCGGCCTCGTCGGTGAAGGTGAGAAAGAAGCGGGTGTCGAAACGGCGGACATTCCCGGGTGGCGTGATGGCGCGGGCGACGTAGCGCAGGTGTGCGAGATCGGCGGCGGTGGCGCCTTCCGACTGTCGTCCGATGAACAGGCCGGTCTCTTCGCGAAGTTCGCGCACCGCCGCGAGTGCCAGAGCACGGCCACGCCGCAGCGCCGCGGGATCGCAGCTGCCGGCGGCGAGCCTTTCGAGGACCTGCGGATGAAGATCGCGGATGTAGGGCAGGGTGTGGTCGCCACGGTCCCGCCGGCCACCCGGAAAGACGTAGAGATTCGGCATGAAGACGTGGCGCTCGCCGCGCTTGCCAAAGAGCACGCGCAGGCGTCCGTCCGTGCGGTCGACCACGATCAGCGTCGCCGCGTCCTTGGGCGTCAGGCGCGGGGTCGGCGAAACGGCTGCCGTCGGGTCGGGAAATGCGGTGCGGCTCATTGATCCTTCGGCAGCGGATCGTATTCGGCCGGATCGTCACTCTCGCCACCGAAGCCGTGCATGCGCAATGCCCATTGCAGGCCGATGACGCCGCCCTTGATCGGCTGGATGGCCAGTAGCGTGGTGATCACGCCGAGAGGCGCCCAGATGGCGAGGTGCACCCAGTCCGAAGCGGGGAAGATAAGGTCCGTCATCATGAAGCCGCCGAGCAGCACGTGGCCGAGAACGAGGATCGCCAGATAGGGCGGCAGGTCGTCGGCGCGGTGATGGAACATTTCCTCCTGGCAGACAGCGCAGTGGTCGACGGGCTTCAGGAAGGCGCGGAAGAGCTTGCCGCCGCCACAGGCGGGGCAGGTGTTCAGCATGCCACGCATGATCGATCGCCCGACAGGGCGGTTCGCTTCCTGTCCGCCGAGATGAAGCACCGTATCGGCCGTGTCGTCTTGCATGTCGAACTTCCTTTCTCGTCGGGCGCGCGGTCAGCGCCGCCCGCGCCGTGCCCGCGTGCCCGGCTGCTTCTTGCCGCGACGGGTGGCCTTGTGGAACGAGCGGGTCGCCGTCGGCATCTCGCGGCCCTCGCTCAGCATTTCGAATCGCAGCGCGCCGGCGAGCGGTACTGCCTCGACAAGTTTCACCAGAACCGCGTCGCCGAGCCGGTAACCGAGGCCGGTCTTTTCGCCGGAGAGCGCCTGGTGCGCCTCGTCATAGATATAGTAATCCCGCCCCAGCGTTGACACCGGCACGAAACCATCGGCGCCGAACTGCGGCAATGCGACAAATAGGCCCGCCTTGGTGACGCCCGAAACACGGCCGTCGAACTCCTCGCCGATGCGACCGGCGAGATGATGGGCGATCAGCCGGTTCACGGTGTCGCGCTCCGCCGCCATCGCCCGCCGTTCGAAGGTCGAAATCTCGGCGGCGATGTCGTCGAGCGTCGCCTCCTCGTCCGGGGTGATTCCGCCTTCGCCGAGACCGAGCGAGCCGATCAGCGCACGATGCACGATGAGGTCGGCATAGCGCCGGATCGGCGAGGTGAAGTGGGCGTATTTCAACAGGTTGAGGCCGAAATGGCCGATGTTCTCCGGGCTGTAGATCGCCTGGCTCTGCGATCGCAGGACCATCTCGTTGACCATGGTCTGGTGCGGCGTATCGAGGGCGCTCGCCAGGATGCCGTTGAAGCTGTTCGAACGCAGCTGTCCGCCCTTCGCCATGTTGATGCCGATGGTCGCCAGGAACTCGCGAAGCGCCTCCTGCTTGGAAAGAGCCGGCGCGTCGTGGACGCGGTAGACGAGCGGCTGCCGCTTCTTTTCGAGCGTCTCGGCGGCGGCGACGTTCGCCTGGATCATCATCTCTTCGATGAGCTTGTGCGCATCGAGCCGCTCGGGAATGAAGACCCGGTCGACGGTGCCGTCGGGCTTCAGCAGGATCTTGCGCTCCGGCATGTCGAGTTCGAGCGGCTGTCGGCGGTCGCGCCCGCGCTTCAGCACCGCGTAGGCGTGCCAGAGCGGCTTCAGGATCGTGTCGAGCAGGGGGCCGGTCTTGTCGTCCGGCGCACCGTCGATGGCGGCCTGCGCCTGCGCGTAGGAGAGCTTGGCCGCGCTCTTCATCATGATCCGGTGGAAGGTGTGGCCGGCCTTGCGACCTTCCTTCGAGAAGACCATGCGCACGGCGAGCGCGGGACGGTCGACGCCCTCACGAAGCGAGCAGAGATCGTTCGAGATTCGCTCGGGCAGCATCGGGACCACGCGGTCGGGGAAGTAGACCGAGTTGCCGCGCTTCACCGCCTCGCGGTCAAGCTGCGATTTCGGCCGCACGTACCAGGAGACGTCGGCGATCGCGACGGTAACGATCACGCCGCCCGGATTGTCCGGCGAGGTGTCGGTCTCGGCATAGACCGCGTCGTCGTGGTCCTTGGCGTCTGCCGGGTCGATCGTGATCAGCGGCAGGTCGCGCCAGTCCTCCCGATGCGCCATGCCGGCGAGCTTCACCGTTTCCACCTCTGTGAGGACGGAAGGCGGGAAGATGTGCGGAATGCCGTGCGCGTGGATGGCGATCATCGAGATCGCCTTTTCCGATGCGACGGAGCCGATCACCGAGAGCACCCGACCACGGGGCAGGCCGAAACGGCTGCTGCGGGCGATTTCCGCCTCGACGAGGTCGCCGTCCTTTGCCTCGCCCCGGTCGGCGCTGTCGATCAGCAATTCCTCGTCGCGCCGGTCTATTGGCATCAGCCGTCCGCCGCCGCCGGGCGTTTCACGGAAGACGCCGAGCATGGCGTTGCGACGCTTGTCGAGAATCTTGATGACGCGGGCGGTGTAGGCGGGGCCTGCGCGATCCTTCGCGGGAAAGATCTTGGCGAGTACACGGTCTCCGAGCCCGCCGACGGGCGCCTTGCCCTTGGCGCGATCGGAGCTCGATTGGCGGATCGCAACGGCGGGCGCGACACCGAGTTCGTCCGCCCATTCTGCCGGCCGGGCGATCAGTTCGCCGTCCTTGTCGCGGGTGGTGATGTCGAGCACGGCAACCGACGGCAGGGCGCCGGGGCGCGTCAATGTCTTGCGGCTCTTCTGCACCAGCCCGTCGTCCTCGAGCGCGCGCAGCACGTCCTTGAGTTCGACGCGCGCCTCGCCCTTGAGGCCAAAGGCCTTGGCGATCTCGCGCTTGGAGGCGCGGTCCGGGTTTTCCGCGATGAAGCGCAATAGCACTTCGCGCGAGGGAACCGCGCCGTGGATGATCGGCAGGTCATCGCCTGCCGTATCAGCTTCTCCCCGCCGGGGCTTGCCTTTGCGGGTGTCTGCGGGGCGGCTCGTGTCGCGCGATGGCTTCTTCAATCGTCAGCTCTTTTTCGCTTTCGTGGCCGTCTTGGCCTTCGGTTTCGCTGCCGTCTTCGTCTTGGCGGCCTTGGTGCTAGCATCGGCCTTTGTCGCCTTGGCGGAGGTCTTCTTCGCTTTCGTGCCCGCCTTGCCACCGGACTTTCCGGCCTTTTCGGCAATCAGTACCAGCGCCTCCTCGACGGTGACGGACAGCGGATCCTTGCCTTTCGACAAGGTGGCATTCACCTTACCCCAGTTGACGTAAGGACCATAGCGTCCGTCGCGAACGGTGATTGCGCCGCCGTCGGGATGCTCGCCGAGCTCCTTTAGTGCCGCCTGGGTGGTTCGCCCGCGGGCTCCGGGTCCCTTGCTCTGCTTTTCCGCCAAAACTGTGACCGCGCGGTTGAGACCGATCGAGAACACGTCCTCGATGCTGTCGAGATTGGCGTAGGTACCGTCGTGCAGCACGAACGGCCCGTAGCGGCCGAGGCCGGCCGAAATCATCTTGCCGCTCTCGGGATGCTTGCCGACGTCGCGCGGGAGCGACAACAGTGCCTGGGCCTTTTCATAGTCGACGGTCGCCGGCGTCCAGCCCTTGGGCAGGGAGGAACGCTTGGCCTCCTTGCCTTCACCGCGTTGGACATAAGGTCCGAAGCGGCCGCTGCGAAGCGTGATCTCCTCGCCGGTGACGGGGTCCTTGCCGAGGTTCTTCGTCTCGGGCACGCCCGAGGCCTCGGCGTCGGCACCGCCTTCCGAGGAGAGCTGGCGGGTATAGTTGCATTCCGGATAGTTGGAGCAGCCGACGAAGGCGCCGTACTTGCCGAGCTTCAGCGACAGCTGCCCGGTGCCGCAGACCTGGCAGATGCGCGGATCCGAGCCGTCCTCGCGCTTCGGGAAGACCAGCGGTGCGAGCGCTTCGTTCAACGCGTCGAGCACATTGGTGACGCGCAGCTCCTTGGTATCCTCGATCTGCGAGAAGAAATCGCGCCAGAAGTCCCGCAGCACGTCCTTCCAGTTCAGCTCGCCGGCGGAGACCTGGTCGAGCTTCTCTTCGAGGTCGGCGGTGAAGTCGTACTCGACATACTTGGTAAAGAAGCTTTCGAGGAAGGCCGTTACCAGACGACCCTTTGCCTGCGGAATGAGCTTGCGCTTGTCGATCGTCACGTAGTCGCGGTCGCGGAGCGTCGCGAGCGTCGCCGCATAGGTCGACGGACGGCCGATGCCGAGCTCTTCCATCTTCTTGATCAGCGAGGCTTCCGAATAGCGCGGCGGCGGCTCGGTGAAGTGCTGGCTGGCATTCACCTTGCGCTTTTCCAGCATTTCTCGGGCGTTGATTTCCGGCAGGCGACCGCTTTCGTCGTCGTCCTCACCGCTTTCGTTCTCGTCGCGCTGATCGGTATAGGCGGCGAGAAAGCCGTCGAAGCGGACGACCGAGCCGACGGCGCGCAGGCCCGCCTTCTCGCCGTCGCGATCGGCGAGGATTTCGGCTGTCGTGCGCTCGATCTCGGCCGACGCCATCTGGCTGGCGATGCCGCGCTTCCAGATCAGTTCATAAAGCCGCAGCTGGTCGGAATCGAGGTGGCTGCGGACCTTGGCCGGGATCCGGTTGAAATCGGTCGGGCGGATCGCCTCGTGGGCTTCCTGTGCGTTCTTCGCCTTGGTCGAATAGAAGCGGGCCTTTTCCGGCAGGTAGCGGGGGCCGAACTGGTCGCCGATCGCATGCCGCGCCGCGTCGATCGCCTCCGGCGCCATCTGCACGCCGTCGGTACGCATATAAGTAATGAGACCGACCGTCTCGCCGCCGATGTCGATGCCCTCGTAGAGCCTCTGGGCGATCTGCATGGTGCGGGAGGCGGAGAAGCCAAGCTGCGAGGACGCCGCCTGCTGCAGCGTCGAGGTGGTGAAAGGCGGGCCCGGATTGCGCTTGACGGGCTTTGCCTCGACGCTTTCGACGACGTAGCGGGCGCCTTCCAGCAGGTCCTTGATGCGGTGGGCGGACTCGCCGTTCTTGATCGAGTTCTTCTGGATGCGCTTGCCGTCGGCCGAGACGAGACGCGCCTCGAATTCGTCGCCGCGCGGCGTCTTGAGAAGCGCGGAGATCTGCCAGTATTCCTCGGCGACGAAGCGTTCGATTTCCGTTTCGCGGTCGCAGACGAGGCGAAGCGCCACCGACTGCACACGGCCGGCCGAACGTGCGCCCGGAAGCTTGCGCCAGAGGACCGGCGACAGGTTGAAGCCGACGAGATAGTCCAGCGCCCGGCGGGCGAGATAGGCGTCGACCAGTGCCTCGTCGATATCGCGCGGCTGTGCCATCGCGTCGAGAACGGCCTTCTTGGTGATCGCGTTGAAGACGACGCGCTTGACCGGCTTGCCGTTCAGCACCTTCTTCTTCTTCAAGAGGTCGAGAACATGCCAGGAGATCGCTTCACCTTCGCGATCCGGGTCGGTCGCGAGAAAGAGGCCGTCGGAGTCCTTGACCGCGTCGGCGATGTCTTTCATCCGCTTCGCGGACGCGCCGTCGACCTCCCAGACCATCTCGAAATCGTCGTCCGGCCGCACGGAGCCGTCTTTCGCCGGCAGGTCGCGAACGTGACCGAACGAGGCGAGGACCTTATATCCCGAACCGAGATACTTGTTGATCGTCTTGGCTTTGGCTGGAGATTCAACGACTACGACATTCATACTTTTTCTCGGTACAAGCCAGCGGACCTTTGATCATCAGCACGGCTGAGAGGGTACGTTGCGTTACAGGCCTCCCGACATGGACAGGGATTCGCTTCCGGTCAAGGGGGAGCCGTCATTTTCTCAAGTTCAACGCAATACAACCAACGGGAGCAATCGTTAAAGTTGCAATTCTAGATAAATTGTCTATCCTCGACTCCGTTGATGTGCAGCCGTCCGGTGTGACCGGGCATTTTGGATCTGGGGGCTAGGACGATGGTTCCGAATTTTCTTGACGGCAACGGGGACGGCTTGCGGGTGCGCGAGAACATGGCTTACGTCCGCCAGATACTCGGCGAGCTGCGTAACGTGGCGCAGCGGGAAGGTGCGGACATGCTCTGCTATCTCATCGAGATGGCCTATCTGGAGGCGGGCGATATACAAGCCGGGCGGCGGGGCCTCTCAGTCCGCCATGGCCAGGGAGACTAACCCGCCGGCATGGCGGTGAAGTCGGCCGGCGATGTCAAGTTCGAGCAGCACCAGATAGACCGCCGACGCGGACAGGCCTGTATGGCGAATGATGTCGTCGATTTCCACGGGCGTCGGCCCCAGCGCGTCGACGATGCGCGTCCTTTCGGTCTCTGTCGGTGGCGGCTGCAACGCCTTCTCCTCTCCATCTCCCTCCGGCTCTTCGGCTTGCCGCGGCGCAAGGTTCTCCACGCCTGCGATCGGTGCCAGGGCCTGCAGAATGTCCTCGGGCCCGGTTGTCACGATCGCCCCGTCCTTGAGAAGCCCGTTGGTGCCGTGGCATCGGGGATCGAGAGGGGAGCCGGGCACCGCGAAGACGAGCCGCCCGAACTCACCGGCAAGCCGTGCGGTGATCAGCGAACCGGAGCGGCTC
>DATGWU010000368.1:0-7554 GCA_035299345.1 Rhizobium sp. | reverse complement strand
ATGTCGTAGTTGTCGTGCTGGCCCTGCAGGACGGCTGCGACGCGCTCGAGCCCCATGCCGGTGTCGATCGACGGACGCGGCAGGTTGACGCGCTCTTCCTTGGTGATCTGCTCGTACTGCATGAAGACGAGGTTCCAGATCTCGATGAAGCGATCACCGTCCTCCTCCGGCGAGCCGGGCGGGCCGCCCCAGATGTGGTCGCCGTGGTCGTAGAAGATTTCCGAACAGGGGCCGCAGGGGCCGGTATCGCCCATCGCCCAGAAATTGTCGCTGGTCGGGATGCGGATGATCTTTTCATCGGCAAGGCCGGCGATCTTCTTCCACAGGCCGAACGCCTCATCGTCGGTATGATAGACGGTGACGCAGAGACGGTCCTTCGCGAGCCCAAACTCCTTGGTGATCAGGTTCCAGGCAAGCTCGATCGCCCGCTCCTTGAAATAGTCGCCGAAGGAGAAGTTGCCGAGCATCTCGAAGAAGGTGTGGTGACGCGCGGTATAGCCGACATTGTCGAGGTCGTTGTGCTTGCCGCCGGCGCGCACGCACTTCTGCGCGGTCGCGGCCGTCTTGTAGGGGCGCTGTTCCAGGCCGGTGAAGACGTTCTTGAACTGCACCATGCCGGCATTGGTGAACATCAGGGTGGGGTCGTTCTGCGGCACGAGCGGGCTCGACGACACGACTTCATGGCCATTCGCCTTGAAGTAATCGAGAAAAGTCGACCGGATGTCATTTACGCCGCTCATGTCACGCCCTTCATTGCTGCCGGATGCCGGCCAAAGCCTAAAAACCAAAGGCTTTTATCGTCCGTGACCGGCACTGTCCAGCCGCACGGAAAAAAACCGGCCCGACATCTTCCGATATCGGACCGGCGCTCTGTCGGTCATCGAAATGAATGCGGATCACATGTCCGCGGAGCCATCGCCGTCGCCGGCATCCGGACCGCCGTTCTGCAGGAAGCGATCGGCGATCAGCCCGGCGTTCTGGCGCAGCGCCATCTCGATTTCCTGGGCGAGCTCCGGATTGTCCCGCAGGAAGGTCTTGGCGTTCTCACGCCCCTGACCGAGCCGCTGGCTGTTGTAGGAGAACCAGGCACCGGATTTCTCGACGATCCCGGCCTTCACGCCGAGGTCGACGAGCTCACCGGTCTTTGAGACGCCCTCGCCGTACATGATGTCGAACTCGACCTGCTTGAAGGGCGGTGCCATCTTGTTCTTGACGACCTTCACACGGGTCTGGTTGCCGACGACCTCCTCGCGCTCCTTGACGGCGCCGATGCGGCGGATGTCGAGGCGGACGGAGGCATAGAACTTGAGCGCATTGCCGCCGGTCGTCGTTTCCGGCGAACCGAACATCACGCCGATCTTCATGCGGATCTGGTTGATGAAGATGACCATGCAGTTCGAACGCGAGATCGAGGCCGTGAGCTTGCGCAGCGCCTGGCTCATCAGGCGGGCCTGCATGCCTGGCAGGCTGTCGCCCATCTCGCCCTCGATCTCGGCGCGCGGCGTGAGTGCTGCGACCGAGTCGACAACAAGCACGTCGATCGCGCCGGAGCGCACCAGCGTGTCAGTGATTTCGAGCGCCTGTTCGCCGGTGTCCGGCTGAGAGATCAGGAGGTTCTGCAGATCGACCCCGAGCTTGCGGGCATAGACCGGATCGAGCGCATGCTCGGCGTCGACGAAGGCGCAGATGCCGCCCTTCTTCTGCGATTCGGCGATCGTCTGCAGTGCGAGCGTCGTCTTGCCCGAGCTTTCAGGACCGTAAATCTCGACGATGCGTCCCTTCGGCAGACCACCGATCCCGAGTGCGATATCGAGGCTCAGCGACCCGGTGGAAACCGTATCGATCTCGACCACGCTCTCGTTCGCGCCAAGCTTCATGATCGACCCTTTGCCGAAATTCCGCTCGATCTGCGAAAGTGCCGCTTCAAGTGCCTTGCTTTTGTCCACCGATTTGTCCTCTACGAGCCGCAAAGAATTTTGTGCCATTCGATCCACCTTTAGGTTATTGAAGCCGCATAGGCAATGAAGCAGCCGACGGTCCATGCGTACACGTTTTGTTCTCATCTGGCAACCCCTGTTCAACCTGCTGAATAGACTTGCGACTTCGCGACATGTTCACTTTATGTTTCGCGCTGTGGGCCGGGTGAACGCAGTATCGCTGCGCCGCGCTTTCGCCACACTCGCGGCGGCTTGCGATTCGTCACGCCCGCAACGTTGCGGGAAGAGCGCATGAGCGGTTCCCTTCTCGTCGTCGGCGGCGCCCATATCGACCGCCGCGGCCGGATCGCCGGCACGACCGTCATGGGAGCGAGCAATCCCGGCCGCTGGTTCGAGGAGCCGGGCGGCGGCGGCTTCAATGCCGCCCGCAATCTCGCCCGACTCGGTCATGACGTCAGGCTGATCGCGCCGCGCGGCGGTGATGCGGCCGGCATGGCCGTCTCGGCCGAAGCCCTCCGCGTCGGCATCGACGATTGCCCGGTCGTCTTCCTCGATCGTGCCACGCCGAGCTACACGGCGATCCTCGAAGCGGACGGAAATCTCGTCATCGCGCTTGCCGACATGGAGCTCTACGACCTCTTCGGGCCGCGCCGCACTAGGACCCTCTCCTTTCGCGCCGCGCTCGGCGAGGCACGCCACGTGCTCTGCGACGCCAACCTGCCGGCGGAGACGCTCGCAGCACTCGCCGCTACCGCCAGCACCCGCGGCTTGCCGGTCTTCGCAATCGCGATCTCCCCGGCCAAGGTCGTGCGTCTCCTGCCCAGCCTTGCCGGTCTCGAGATGCTGTTCATGAACGCGGCAGAGGCCGAGGCTCTCTGCGGTTCCCGTCCCGACGATCCCGCCGACTGGCCCGCGCTCCTCCGACAGAAGGGCCTCAGGGGCGGCGTCGTCACCTGCGGCGCCGGGCTCGTCGTGGCATTCGACAAGACGGTGACCGCCGTTCTGTCGCCGCCGCGGCTCGAAACCGTGGTCGATGTCACCGGCGCCGGAGATGCCTTCGCCTCCGGCGTCATCTCGGCCCGTATCGAAGGCCGGGCGCTCGGCGAGGCGCTGCGTCACGGAGCAGCTCTTGCGGCCATCACCGTGTGCTCGCCGCACGCGACCGCGGAAAACCTCTCCCGCGATCTCGCCAATTCATATATGCCCCTTGTGCCGGACGCAGAAATCCTGTCATGACCTGCAGTCACGAAACCCGGAAGCTCCCATGACCAAAGCCATTTCGCCCCTGCTGCCGATCGTTTATTCGAAGGAAGTCGCTGCCGCCAAGGCCCGCGGCGCACCGATCGTGGCCCTGGAATCGACGATCATCACCCACGGCATGCCCTTCCCCGGCAACCTGGAAATGGCGCGCAGCGTCGAAGCGATCATTCGCGAACAGGGTGCCGTGCCGGCGACGATCGCCGTCATCGAGGGCATCCTGCACATCGGCCTCGAAGACGCGCAGATCGCGGCGCTTGCGCAGATGACCGGCGTCATGAAGCTCTCGCGCGCCGACATCGCCTTCGCGCTCGCCGAACGCCGAAGCGGCGCGACAACCGTCGCCGCGACGATGATCGCTGCAAGCCGTGCCGGCATCTCGGTCTTCGCCACCGGCGGCATCGGCGGCGTGCATCGCGGCGCCGAGGAAAGCCTCGACATCTCGGCCGACCTCGAGGAACTCGCGCGCACGCCGGTGATCGTCGTTTCGGCCGGCCCGAAGGCGATCCTCGACATTCCGAAGACACTCGAATTCCTGGAAACCCGCGGCGTACCGGTCGTCACCTACGACAGCGAGGAATTTCCCGCATTCTGGTCGCGCAATTCCGGGCTGCGCAGCCCGCTCTCGCTCTCCAGTCCGGCGGCCATCGCCAATTTCCAGGGGATGCGCGAACAGCTCGGCATCGAGGGCGGCATGCTGATCGCCAATCCGGTGCCGGAGGAACACGAAATCCCCCGCGAGGAGATGGAGATCTATATCGGTCGCGCGCTCGCCAGTGCCGAACGCGAAGAGGTGACCGGCAAGGACGTGACGCCATTCCTGCTCGACAACATCTTCCACCTGACGGCCGGCCGCAGCCTGAAGACCAACGTCGCGCTGGTCGAGAACAATGCCCGCCTTGCCGCGGAAATCGCCGTCGCGATGAACGACTGAGCGTCGCGGGAAACGGCATTACGCTACGTGACCTCTATTCCGTAACGTAAGTATCGCTGTCGCAGTAATACCTGAACACCTTGGCTATCGGACCGCCGCCGGGCGGTCCCCTCGGCGTGCCGGGCCGGTCGCGGCCCGGTGCCGGATCAGTTGTCCCCGTCGAGCATCTCGCGAACGGCGACGGCGAGTTGCTTCAGCGAGAACGGCTTCGGCAGGAAGCCGAACTTGGCGTCGGCCGGCAGGTTGCGGGCGAACGCGTCCTCCGCATAGCCGGAGACGAAGATGAACTTCAGGTCCGGATATTTCTTGCGCAGTTCCCGAAGCAGCGTCGGTCCGTCCATCTCCGGCATAACGACGTCGGAAACGACGATATCCACGGCGCCGTCGAGTTCGTCCATGATGTCGAGCGCCTCCACTCCCGAGCCGGCCTCGTGAACCGTGTATCCGCGTGTTTCCAGCATGCGCTTGCCGCCACGCCGCACCGCTTCCTCGTCCTCTACGAGAAGGACGACCGCCGACTTGCCGGTGAGGTCGGCAGGCTCCGAGGCCACCGTCGGACGCACTTCGGCATCGGCGGCTCCGGCCTCCCCGCCGGCGGGAACGGGAACGATCTCGGCCACGTGCCGCGGCAGGAAGATGCGGAAGGCGGTTCCCTTGCCGACCTCGGATTCCGGATAGATGTAGCCGCCGGACTGCTTGACGATGCCGTAGACCATCGCGAGGCCGAGGCCGGTGCCCTTGCCCACCTCCTTGGTGGTGAAGAAGGGCTCGAAGATCTTCTCCATGATCTCCGGCGCAATGCCGGTTCCGGTGTCGGCCACCTCGACCAGCACGAATTCTTCCGCAGGAAGTTCGCGATAGTGGAAGGCGGCCGCCTCTTCCGCCGAGATGTTGCGGGTGGAAATGGTGATCTTCCCGCCCTGCGGCATGGCATCGCGCGCGTTGACGCAGAGATTGATCAGCACCTGCTCGAACTGCGAAAGGTCCGTCTTCACCGGCCACAGGTCGCGGCCGTAATCCACGTCCAGCTTCACCGCCGTCCCGGAAATCAGCCGATCGACCAGCATGCGCAGGTCGCCGATGACGTCGGTGAGGTTCAGCACCGACGGCCGCATCGTCTGCTTGCGCGAGAAGGCGAGCAACTGCCGCACCAGCACCGCGGCGCGGTTGGCGTTGCGCTTGATCTCCATGAGATCGGCGAAGCTCGCATCGGAGGGCCGTGCCTGCAGCAGAAGGTGATCAGAGGAAAGCAGGATCGCCGTCAGCACGTTGTTGAAGTCGTGGGCGATACCGCCTGCGAGCGTTCCGACCGCATTCATCTTCTGCGTCTGCGCCATCTGCGTTTCGAGCGCCTTCTGGTCGGTCACGTCGACGGCATAGACGATCGCCGCCTCTTCCGGCGCCTCGTCGCTCTGGTCGATGACCGCATTGACGTAGAAACGGAAGTGCCGGTTCTCGTTTTGCGGATGCCGGCTGTCGATCGGCGCGATATCGACCTGGCGGTTCTTCGCAGCGGCGAGCGCATGGCTGAAGCGCTCGCGTTCGCTCTCGTGAAAGACCACATCGAGACTTGCGCCGCGATCGACATCGTCACGGCCGACGAGATCCGAGAAGAGCTTGAGGAACGGCGCGTTGGTCCTCAGAATCCGACCATCGCCGTCGACGGATGCGATCGCCATCGGCGTGTTGTTGAAGAAACGCGTGAAGCGCATCGAGGCGATCGATGCCGACTGGTCGCCGCTGTGGTCGTCACGCCGCGCGAGCACGATCGACCGGCTTTCGCCCGGCGCACCGTCACGGGCAGCGCGCACGCGATGGATGAGCCGCACCGGCAGGCTCTGGCCGTTGGCGCAGCGCAGGTCGAGATCGAAGGTCTCCGTCTTGGTGGAGCCGGGGGCGGCCTGCACCGATTCGATGAGCGCCATCCCCTCGCCCGCGACCAGTTCGGCGACGGTGAGCGACCCCGGAGAAAATTGCGTGAGATCGATGCCGAGCCATTCGGCGAGCGTCGCGTTGAGATAGTAGATCTCGCCCTTTCGTCCGGCCGAGAAGAACCCCGCCGGGGCGTGATCGAGGTAGTCGATCGCGTGCTGCAACTCCTTGAAGAAGCGCTCCTGGTCCTCTCGTTCCGAGGTGATGTCGGTGATCTGCCAGATCTGCAGTACCTTGGCGCTGTCCTCGAGCGGCAGCAGTCTGGCCTTCAGCCGGTACCAGTGCGCGCCGGAGCCGTTGCCGGTCACGGGACCGAGCGGCTTCAGCAGACGAAACTCCTCGTAGCCTTCGCGGCCGGAGCGCAGTCCGTTCGTCAGCCGGTAGAGAGCCTCGCCCGATTCCCGATGGCGCGAGAGCAAGGCTTCGAGCGTCTGGACCTCCGTCGCCTTCCTTGCGCCGGTGATCCGCCCGTAGGCGGCATTGGCGAAGATGATGCGGCCGTTGTCGTCGGTGATCAGCGTGCCTTCGGGCTGGCTCGCCAGAAAGCTGCGGGCGAGTGTATCGGACTGCGACTGCGGCATGACGGCGACGAACCCGATCATCGCCGAGACGAGGAAGAATATTCCCATCATCGCCAGCACGCCGAGGATGCCGAGGACGAATTCGTTGTCGAGCTGGTCCTTGAAGATCACGAAGGCGACCGCGGCGGCCAGGAGCACGACCGCCAGCACGATGATGCGTATGGCCGCACCGGATCGGCTGCCCCGGTCGACCAAGGGCGCATCGCTGTCGCCGGCCTGCTGCAATCTCGTCATGAACGCCTCGTCGTTGCCGCCCCACAATCCGCCGACAGGAGAAGATCGGCAGAATCGGACGTGTATGCCATGTTTAGCAACTTGCAGGGACGGCAAAAAGCTCCGCCCTCCCAGTTTGAGGAGCATCATACACAGGCAATCCCACAGGAAAGCCGCATTTGACGCAGAACATCCGGCCAGCCGGATTGTTCGGGAGCGCCTGAGGGAGGGCGCTGCCGGGTGATCGCATTGCGCTGCCGGCGGTCTTCTGTCACAAAGCGGGAAAAAAGGAGGGCCGACATGATCGAAGAACTCGTCGCCGCTTACGGCAATCGTTTCCTGGTCGCGGCACTGGGCGTCAGCCTGGCGCTCCTGTGCTTGTTCATCGTGCTCTGGCTGCTGCGCAAGCGGGCGCCCTCACCCTTCGTGCGCGGCGGACGCAACCGGCAGCCGCGCCTGCAGGTTCTCGATGCGGCCGCGGTCGATGCACGACGCCGCCTGGTGCTGGTGCGCCGCGACAATGTCGAGCATCTCGTCATGATCGGCGGACCGACCGATATCGTCATCGAAAGCGGTATCGGTGACGAGCGCGCCTACCTGTCTGCGACGCCCGTATCGCCGTCGCAGGCCGTTCCGCTCGCCCATGAAGACCGGCCGGCCGACCGTGAACCTATGGCGATTTCCCGACCGGCGGCTGCGA
>DATGWU010000367.1:0-5095 GCA_035299345.1 Rhizobium sp. | reverse complement strand
GGGGTGTCGGGTGAGGATTTCGACGCCGCCTGCCGCAAGCAGCTCGAAGAGATCGAGCGCCGCCGCGGCGTCTACCTCAAGGGGCGCGAGCCCATCCCGGTCGGCGGCAGGACGGCGATCGTCGTGGACGACGGCGTGGCGACGGGCGCGACGCTGAAGGCAGCCCTGAAGGGCCTCGCCGCGAAGAACCCGCGCCATATCGTCGTTGCCATGCCGGTGATCCCCGCAAGTCTTCTCCCCGAACTCGAGGAGCTTGCCGAAAAGGTCATTTGCCTCGAAGACCTCGGTCCGATCGGTGCCGTCGGCGCCCACTACCGCCATTTCCCCCAGCTCGAAGACGCCGATGTCGTCGCCTGCCTGGATGCCGCAACGAAGCGAACCGCCTCAAGTCCGGCGGGCGGTAGCCCTCCGCCGGCCTGAGATCGCGGGCGATCAGTCGCCGGAAGGTGCCTGGCAGCGGGTGATGGCCGCCGCGAAGGTCTCAGCGACCGAAACGGTTGCCAGCCGTTCGCCGAGGGGCGAGGCGGCGGCATCGACCTGCACGGTGTCGGTGATCAGCAGTTCCGCGATCGGCGCCCTGGCGAGACGTTCCTCCGCCCCTTGCGAAAACAGCGCGTGGGTCGCGATCAGCCGGACCTCCCTGGCGCCGCGCGCCATGCAGGCCTCGGCCACCCGAACCATCGTTCCGCCGGAACTGATGAGGTCGTCGATGATGATTGCCACCCGATCCTTCACGTCGCCTGCGAAGAGGTCGCCGGAAACGATGCCGGCGCTCCGCTGCTTTTCCATGAAGGCCTTGCCGACCGGTCGCCCGAGCTGCTTCTCCAGCCGCTCGCGGAAGCTGTCGGCGCGCTTGCCGCCGCCGAGATCGGGGGAGACGACGGTAACCTCGGCGGTGCCGACCTTCTCTACCGTGTGGCGGGCGAAAACGTCATAGGCTTCGAGGTGCAGCGTCGGAATGCGGAAGGACGACTGGTAGGCCGCGACATTGTGCGCCTCCATCGTGATCACGCGGTCGGCGCCCATGGCCTCTATGAGCTCAGCGACGTAGCGGCCGGTCAGCGGGTCGCGCGACTTGGTCTGACGATCCTTCCGGAGATAGCAGAGATAGGGTGTGACGGCCGTCACGCTTTTCGCCCCGTTGGTCTTCAGCGTGGCGATGAAGAAGAGCAGCCGGCAGAGCCGGTCATTGGCCGAATGGCCACCGCCACCGTTGAGGCTCGCGATGACGAAAGTGTCGCGGCCGCGCACGCTTTCGAGCGGTCGCGCCTTGTGCTCACCGTCCTCGAATTCCCGCTCTTCGAGCAGGCTCAGTTCAAGTCCCATCGCGCGTGCGACTCTGCCGCCGAACTCGATATCGCGGGCGAAGGAGAAGAGGAGGGGGGCGTCTGCGGATGTGGCCCTGGCCGGGGCGGATGCGGCCGCGGCGACGGGGCGCAACAGCACGCCGCCGAAGACCGCGTCGACCGATCGACCATCGCCGGAGAGGGGCGCGACGACGAGCTCGGCAACGATGCGGCTGCCGTCCGCGGCATGCGTCGTGAAGGTGGCGGAGACCGGTTCTCCTGTCCGGCAGACGAATTCGAAGAGCATGCGCAGGCGCACGCTTCCGCGTGGGAAGGCCGCATCCGACAGCAACCGTGTGTCGCCCTCCTCGCCAATCAGCGGGCGGACGGCTTCGGCGCCTGCATGCAGCACGTAGTCGCGCTCGGCCGTCTTTGCCCGGCGAAAGATGAAGGCCGCCTGCGGGCTCGCCTGCGCCGCGGGTTCGAGCGCCGCAACCGGCGGGGCGATCATGTCGGCGCGCTTGTCCTGCCATACATCGAGAAGCGTCGCGAGCACCTCGTCGCGCGGACTGGGCGCGCTGTCGATGCGGTCGAAGAACTGCTTCAGGCCGGGGTCGAGTTGGGCAAGCACCGTCATGATAACCTCGCATTGGATGCGTGAGCGTCGGCCTTGAGCCTTGTCACGTCTGCAGAGCCTCCGTCTTGATCGGCATCAAAAGACAGTACGCGGCCTTCCGCAAGACGCACGTTGACACGCGTCAAGGCATCCCTGTCTAATCCTTCGCATATTACGATGCCTTCATGAACGGAAGCCATAGGTCTCATGCCGGTTACGATCGAAGAGAAGCTCGACGCGCTCCGAAATCCCGCGACCTACGGCGACGCGGCGGGTGAGGTGAAGGCCGTAGAAACCCACATGTCCTGGGTCTTTCTCGTCGGCGACGAGGTCTACAAGATCAAGAAGCCGGTGCATTTTCCCTTCGTAGACTTCACGGCGCTCGAGGCGCGCGAGCACAATTGCCGGGAGGAGGTGCGTCTGAACCGCCGGTTGGCGCCGGATGTCTATCTCGGCGTCGTCGCGCTGGTTCGCCGGGCGGACGGTTTCCTCGCGCTCGGAGGACCCGGCGAGGCGGTCGACTGGCTCGTCCGGATGCGTCGTCTGCCGGCCGAAAACATGCTGAGCGCGGTGCTCGCTGCCGGCGGTGCCGACGGGGTGACGGCCGACCGGCTGACGCGGGTGCTCGCGGACTTCTATCGCAAGGCGGAGCGCTCGCCGCTTTCCCCGCAGGAGCACGTGCAGTGTTTCGAGAGCCAGCAGGCGCAGAACCGCCAGGTGCTCTGCCATCGGGATTTCGATGTCGATGCGCAGGCGATCCGGCGGGTGCTGAACCGTATCGACGAGTGCCTGCACGCGCTCCGGCCGTTGATCGAGGCGCGGGCGGCCGATGCTCGCTTCGTCGAGGGGCACGGTGACCTTCGCCCGGAACATGTCTGCCTTACCGAGCCGATCGTCATCATCGACTGCCTGGAGTTCAGCTATCGGCTCCGCCTCGTCGATCCTTTCGACGAGATCGCCTTTCTGGGCATGGAGTGTGCCTTCCTCGGCGTACCGGAGATCGGCCAGGAGCTTTCGGCGCGTCTCGGAGCGGCCTTGAACGACTCGGTTGCGCCGGAGCTCTATCAGTTCTATTCGGCCTTTCGTGCCACGATGCGCGCCCGCATGGCGCTCGGCCACCTCGTCTATGGATCTGCGACGAACCGCTCCGCCTGGGAACACAAGACTGACCGCTACATCGCGCTTGCAGGGCATTTTCTCGCCATGCCGGAACTGGCGGCCGTCTCCATCCGCGGTATGTAATGGGTGCCGCGCTGGACCTGCCCCGCGCGGAACAGGGGAGACGTGATGCTGCTTCGACTGCGCAAGGTCAGCAAGTCCTACATGACGGCCGAGGGGCCGCTCGAAATCCTGCACGAGGTCG
Organism: Rhizobium sp.; assembly: GCA_035299345.1. Classification (GTDB taxonomy): domain Bacteria; phylum Pseudomonadota; class Alphaproteobacteria; order Rhizobiales; family Rhizobiaceae; genus Allorhizobium. Next base: position 1,830 of record DATGWU010000367.1, on the reverse strand, counting down.
ATCTCTCGCTCGATGCCGGAAGCACACTGGCGCTTACCGGGGAATCGGGCAGTGGCAAGTCGACCCTCCTTCATCTCGCCGCGGGCCTCGACAAGGCCGATTCCGGCGTAGTCGAGGTCGCAGGTCAGGAGATTGCGACCCTCGACGACGCGGGACGGGCGGCGCTGCGACGCGGCACGGTCGGGCTCGTCTTCCAGCAGTTCAACCTCATTCCCTCCCTCGATGTCGAGGCGAACCTCGCCTTTCATGCGCGGCTCGCCGGCCGGCATGATCCGCGATGGCAGGTGGAGCTGACCGAACGGCTCGGGCTGACCGGTCTCGCGCGTCGCTATCCCGAGCAGCTTTCCGGCGGCCAGCAGCAGCGGGTCGCGATCGGCCGGACGCTTGCGGCCCGCCCGAAGCTGGTTCTCGCCGACGAGCCGACCGGCAATCTCGACGAGCCGACGGGCGACGCGGTGCTGGCCCTGATGCTGACACTGGTCGCCGAAACCGGGGCCGCTCTCCTGATGGTCACCCATTCCGAGCGGCTCGCCGCGCAGCTCGATCGTCGTGTCCACCTCAAGGCCGGGCGGATTACGTGATGTGGCTCGCAGGGCTCGGCGCACTCCTTTCCCACTGGCGGCGCCAGCCGCTGCAATTCGCCATGCTCTTCGCCGGGCTGGCACTTGCGACCGCACTCTGGTCCGGCGTGCAGGCGATCAATGCCGAGGCGCGCGCGAGCTATGGCCGGGCTGCCGCCATGCTCGGGCAGAACCGGCTCGAACAATTGGTGGCGAAGGACGGAGGATTGATCGCCGGCGACCGGTTCGCGGCCCTGCGGCGCGGCGGCTGGCTCGTCTCGCCGGTGGTCGAGGGCGAGTTGCGGGTGGGCACCTTGCGCCTGCGGTTGATCGGCATCGACCCGCTGACCTTGCCGTCCGAAGCGCGACAGGTGGAGGTAACCGGCGGGGAGGCACTGCGTCGCTTCCTGATGCCGCCCGGCCTCCTCTTCGCAAATCCCGAGACGGCAGGGCAACTTGCCGGTGAAGGTCTCCCTCCCGTCGAGGTCTCGGAGGATCTGCCGGCCGGAACCGCGATCACCGATATCGCCGTCGCCCGACGACTTCTCGGGCAGATGGAGACGATATCGCGCTTCGTGGTTGCTCCGGAACAGCCTCTGGGGCAAATGCCGCTTGCCGATATCGCACCGGATCTGGAGCTGCGAAAGCCCGACGCACAGGGCGATCTCGCCCGCCTCACCGACAGCTTTCACCTGAACCTCACCGCCTTCGGCATGCTGGCCTTCGTCGTCGGCCTCTTCATCGTCTATTCGGCGATCGGCCTTGCCTTCGAGCAGCGGCGGCCGACCTTGCGCACGCTTCGTTCGCTCGGGCTTCCGGCCTACGCCCTGACGGCGCTGCTCGTCGGTGAACTGGCGACCCTTTCGCTGGTCGCCGGGCTCGCCGGTGTGGCGCTCGGCTATCTCGTCGCCTCCGCACTGCTGCCCGACGTCGCGGCGACGCTCCGCGGCCTCTATGGCGCCGACGTGCCGGGGACGCTGCAACTGCGGCCGGAATGGTGGGCGACGGGGCTTGCAATCGCCGTCGCCGGCACGCTCGCCGCCGCCGGCCAGAACCTCTGGCGCGCCGCCAGCATGCCGCTTCTCGCCCCCGCTCAGCCACGCGCATGGGCGCGCGCCTCGGAGGCGGGGCTGCGGGTACAGGCGGGCGCCGCCATGCTCCTTTTTGCCGTGGCACTCGCGCTTGGCCTCTCGGGACAGGGCCTCGTCGCCGGCTTCGCTCTGCTCGGTGCCTTGCTGCTCGGCGCGGCACTATTCCTGCCGGTCCTGCT